>JAENWV010000191.1 GCA_016650015.1 Thermoleophilia bacterium
CACTGATTTAACCGTCCTGGTGTAGAGGATGTCCTGGGGAATTGTGCTTTTTGCGGCGCCCGGATCCTGGTAGACGCTTTCAGCCCCGGTCATGACACTGGTTTCTTCCGCTGAGCTCGAGCCCCGGTAGAGTACGAAAACTACGGCCAGGGAGAGGAGCAGAACCGGCAGTACTATGATTTTGTTGTTCATAGTGACCCCCTAACCTTTTGTGTAGAAGACGTTGGGCTTGATGCCGGTTTCCGGCCTTTGCACCCAGACCGCCTTTTCAATGTTATGGACCCGCTGGTATACCTCGCTCTGCGGGTCCGAGAGGTCACCGAATATCCGCACCTTTGCCGGGCAGGCTTCGGCGCAGGCGGTGAGAGTCTCGCCCTTGCTCAGCCGGGTTTCGAAGCAGAAGTCGCACTTGTCTACTGACTTGGTCTCTTCGTTGTAGTAGCGGCCGTTGTTCGGACAGGCCGACATGCAGGTCTTGCAGCCGATGCACTTATCCTTGTCCACCATGATGATGCCGTTCTGCTGGTCTTTATAGGTGGCTTTTGTCGGGCAGGCCCTGACGCACGCCGGATTGTTGCATTGGTAACAGAGCACCGGGATGAATTCGACCTGACGGTCGTCGCTCTCGCGGTGGTCCTGCTTGAGAATCCTGGTGCGATAGCCGTACTCCGGTACATGGTTCGTTGCTCTGCAGGCCTCGACACAGCGCTCACAGTCGATGCAGTTGTCCTGCCGGATCACCATGCTGTAGTGCGGCTTGTATGGATACTGGTCGGCGAATTCCTGGCGTGAAGCGAAGACCTTGTCCACTACCGAGGCGGCCGAGAGGAGCGTTCCACCGGCGAATATTCCGGTGATGGCCAGACCCAGCTTCAGGAATTGCCGCCGCTCAATTTCCGGTATGACGCCATTCTTGTCCGGTTCCGGCTGATCGGGGATCCTGGAGGAAATATTCATCAATGCTCCCCTCCTTCATGCGCTTCGACCCTGTGTCCGCCGAAGGCCTTTTCGCCCAGCAGGAAGATCAGGCCGACGAGGGCAATGCCGCCGAGGACGACCGCTATCTCGTGCCAACTCGGCGTATAGCTGAGGAGCCCCTGATATTCGTTCACTTTGAGGTCGTATTGCAGCGGTACTACCTGGCCGACAATCACGAGGTCGTACCGCATGAAGAAGATTCCGAAGATCATCATTGCCGAGGCCAGTGCCATCAGCGAGAGATTCTTTCCTTTGGACTGGATATAGAGCACCAGAGGTATAATCATGCCGACGCCGATCTCGAGCACCCAGAAGTTGAATGCGTACGGGCCGGTCAGGAGAGCCTCCAGCGCCATGATCTTGGCCTCGCCGCCGGCGAACCCGATGATGAATTTCCAGGCGGTGAAGAAGAGAATCGCGGAGATGAGCAGGATGCCGACCTTGGTGGTTACCTCGAGTGCGCGTTTTGTTTCCGGCTCCATCTGTTCGCCATTAACCTTGTAGGCCAGCCAGGTGAAGAGCATGATCGCACCGGAGCCCGACATCATGGCCGAGGTGATGAAATAGATAGGCATGAACGGCCCGTACCAGAATTCTCGTCCATCCAGCATCCCAAAGACCGCGCCGAGATTACTGTGCGCCGCGACACCGGCGACGACTCCGATAAAACCGATAATCGTCGCCAGGCGGTAATTACCCTTGACCAGCAGCATGAACTCGACTGCCATGAACACCATGTAGGCGCCATACAGTGTTCCCATCCACCAGATATTCGAAGTTAGGTTCGGCGAAATCACGTTGTAGATCGCCATGCGGAAGGGATTCTCGATCTCGAAAAAGATTACAAAGAAACCTGCCACGATAGTGGCGACTGCCAGGAAGACCGACCGCTTGGCGATAGGCATGAAGTCCTTGACGCCGAAAACGTGGCCGATTGAGGAGACGAGGCAGAGACCGGTGGAGGTAACGACGAAGAAAACATATGTAGAGATAAGAATGCCCCACGGTATCTCACGCGTGGCACCGTAGGCTTCCAGGGAGCCGATCAGCTTGGCGTGCACCCCGGCAGCGGTACCAGCGACAACAACCAGCGTCAGGAAGGAAATAGTTAACCAGTAAGCCCTGCTCCTGACCGCCTCTATTGCACCTGTCCACCTCGTGGTGATGAACGGTGCTTCTGCTGCTTCCGAAGAAACACTTTCAGCCATGATGCCTCCCTCCTTGGTCAGAACCGACTGCCCCCGCGGCTGCTCCACCGCGGTTGACCGGTTATTTGTCCTAATTTTACCCGAGACGACACCTATCTAAAATCGGGGAAAGTTACCAAAGCTCTGAGGTTTAGTCCCTAGCAGCCAATGGGGGTTTAGCGAAGATAAGTAGGTAGTTTTCCCTGTAGGGAGTAAGGTTAATCACCTACCTAATTGCTGTTAGTCTGGGCGGCCCGCGCCGGGGGCATGGACTCCGGTTGGCGATAATACCCTACCTGGTATTACTTTTACCTGCTAAACAACACTTTTTTAAGATTCACCGCCAGCCCCTGTCAGCGCAACGAAATCACCAATATTTAGCTAGTATAAATAGCTAAGATGGTCACACGAATCGTCCTAGTGAA
This sequence comes from Thermoleophilia bacterium, assembly GCA_016650015.1. GTDB lineage: Bacteria > Actinomycetota > Thermoleophilia > BMS3ABIN01 > BMS3ABIN01 > JACRMB01. Next base: position 2,591 of record JAENWV010000191.1, read on the forward strand.
AATAGCTAAAATGGTCTACTAAGCGATTGACACTTTTTTGGTTTTCTGCTGAACGCCGTATCCAGACCTGTAAGTATTCACTAATCTGTTCGGGCGAGTTTGTGTTTTGGAATACGGGGATTATTCTTTCGAAGACCACCGCCATGAAAGAAGGGTGCAAATGACGGGGGCAATAAATATCAAGAGGCTGGCAAGGCGGTTTGGTCGGCTTGAAGCACTGCTGCTTTACTCGGAGTACTGTTTTTTAACCGGCGCGACCTGGCCGGCTTGTGATGATGGAAGACAGGGACGGCTCAGGAGCCTTTCCGTCCGTGGATCATCCGTTCGCGCTCGTCGCTTTTATCGGACTTGTGAAGTGACTGCAGACCCCAGACCGCA
>JAENWV010000034.1 GCA_016650015.1 Thermoleophilia bacterium
CGATGTTCTCTCGATCCAGGAATTCTTGAAATACTGGAATGAAAAGTAACTGATGCCGACGAGGGGGATGAATGAAACAAGGGTCACCACCATGATGATCAGCAGTTTCTGCCGAAAATAGTAGGAACTCCTCGACCTGGGTTCCAGTACATCTTTTTTAATTGTGGCTGCGTACATTTTCATATGAAAACTTTTTTCGCGCCTTATCTGTACAGCCGGTATTCCGGCACGCCATGGGCTTGCGCTACTGTTCATCTCTGCGTTGATACGCAGCTCTGATGCGATCCACAAGCAGATCGATATCCGCGGGCTTCTTCAGATAATCAAAGACACCAAGCCGCCGGGCTTCAATTTCATCAAGATCATTTCCAGCGCCTGTGTGGACAATGATCTGAATAGCTGGATAATTTTTTCTGACCCTGCGTAAAACCTCCATGCCGTCTATGCCCGGCATCTTCAGATCGAGAATTATTACGTCAGGCTCGTTCTCCTCGACGAACTCAAGCGCCTGCATGCCGCTGAAGGCCACATGACCGTCAAGATCGCGCATATTGAGACGCTCTTTCAGCGCCTCGACGAATTCCTCCTCGTCGTCAACCAGCAGCAAACGGATGTCATTCATCGTTCTGCTTGTTGCGCTTACGGTCTTTTTCCTTGTGGTCAGCCAGCATGTTTCCCAGATTGGCTTGAGCGCTTTCCCTCAATATATCCGTCGCCGTTTCAAACTCGCCGCTTTCCGCAAAGGCGGCGGCGGCCATCGAGTCTTCAAAATTGGCTTTGTAGGCGCTTTTGATTTTTTTTACCAGGCTCTCGGTTTCCACAGGCTTCTTCAGGTAGTCAAACGCTCCGAGCTGCCTGGCTTTCTCCTCGTCACGCTCTGTTCCATGGCCGGTTAAGATGATTACCTGTATTTTGGGATGGAATTGTTTTATCCAGCGAAGCACCTCTAGCCCGTGAATCCCGGGCATCTTCAGGTCGAGAACCAGAACATCGGGTTCCTGTTCGGATACAGACTCAATGGCCTGTTCGCCATCAAAAGCAGTGTCACTATCAACGTCCCGCATCTGCAGCCGTTCGGACAGGGTTTCAGCAAACTCTTCCTCATCGTCAACAAGCAAAACCTTTATTTTTTCCTTTTTTAACTTCATCTTCCTCACCCTCGCTTTCCTTTGGTAAAAAAGCTGATTACGGCCATTACTTCCCTGCCGGAAAATCCGATCGCTTTCTCCGGCTAAGGGATATGCTGCCGTTTATGGAATGAGCCCTCCTGACCCGTTAGCCCTGTAAAAGGCCTCGACCAAACCGTGTGCATTTTTCCAAGAAATAATACAATATAAGACATTATGAAACCTTTTCCACTATCTTGACGCAAATTTATACCAATATTTTCAAAAAATCAAGCAAATACGGAATTATTTTCCAGGAAGCCGCAACTAACCTTTAAAAGCGGTAAATCATAATGGGACATTATGATACAGCTACAGATGTTTCAATGCGAGGGGTCGTCTTAGGACAACAGGGAATTTGGACGTTCGGGATCTTAAATTATGCGTGGTCTGGTGTAACTATTTCAGCGAATCTGCCTGGTCTCCGCCAATGAGGAAATAGACAAAGTGTACTTCCGGATTTTCTTTTTTGCTGTATCCAGCGAGAGGTTGCCGACGAGTTGGTTGAGACATTCCTTAAAAATTTCAGGCGCCGGCCCGGTATCCGCCAATGAAGACGTCGTACCTTCGGCTTTGATTTCTATCTCCGGCGATTTGTCCTTGCCGGCAGAGGTCGACAGGGTAACCTTGCCACCTTCTCCCAGAGACTCAATCAGAGGGGCTGTGAGCAAAAAAACCAGATACTGCAGTAGTGAAGGGTTATTTATGACCTCGGCGAGTCTCCGGCCATATTTTGCCTCGAGGGCGATATTATGTTGAGAGGCGAATCTCTGAAGGAGCACGATCAGGTCTTTGACCGCGTCGTTGATCCGGAAGGCACTCACGGCTGCATCCCCACGATGCGCGAACCGGTTTAAAGCATCGGCAAGCACTGCCGCCCGGTTTGCCCTTTCATTGATATTCGCCGTGATTTCGCTGCAGCGTTTGATCACCCGCTTGCCGTCCGCCTGCTTGCCGTTCAGTAAATCATTGATCAGGCCGCTGTATTCCTTGATAACGGCCAGGTGATTCTGAAATTCATGGGTCGCACCGGCGACTATCCTGCCCTGGAAAGCAATCTGTTCCTGGCAAAGATTTTTATCAGGAGAGCTCATTACACGCTCTGTCCATCAGCACCGCCTGATTTCTCCTTCCGCTTCTCGGCGGCCTGCTCGATCTTCGAAATCAGCTCGGCGATATCAATAGGCTTCATTAAATAGTCAAAGGCTCCCCGCTTCATCCCCTCGATGCTGCTGGACGCCACGCTATGTCCTGTCAAAAAGATGGCTTCTGCATCAGGGTCACGCAACTTTATTTCGCCAAGAGCATCCAGACCATTCAGGCCCGGCATCTTGATATCGAGCAGCACGACATCGGGCCGCAGGCCGGCGTCCAGAACGGTAAGCGCTTCATCGGCGCGGCTGACCACTGTTACCTTAAAAGATCGCAACCGCAGGCGTTCGGCCAGGGTTTCGGCAAATTCAATTTCATCATCCACCAGCAGTATTTCGATAGCACTCATTTCAGCTTATTCCTCCAAATCGCATTCAATGGGAAAATCGATAATGAATTTCGCACCCTCACCGGGAGAGCTTTCCACGCTTATATGACCACAGAGCTTCTTCACGATGCCATAGGTGATAGAGAGACCCAGACCGGTACCGCTGGCCTCATTCTTGATCTTGGTAGTGAAAAAAGGTTCGAAAATGTGCTTGATGACGTTTTGTGGAATACCGGGGCCGGTGTCTGTGATAATCGTGCGCACGGTCCGGGGCTTCTTCGCCATGGTCGCGATCGTTACAGTTCCGTTTTTTTCTACCGCGTCAAGCGCGTTGTTCAATATATTGAGGAATATCTGTTGCAGGTGCCCACGGTCGCTCTCTATGCGGGGCAGCGTATCATCAAGGACAAGATCGAGTTTAATATCCCGGTACAAGGCCTCCTTTTCCACAAAGCTCACAACTTCGCGAATGACGTCATTTATATGCAGCTTCTCTTTTTCCACCTCCATGCGGCGGGCGAAGCCCAGAAGCCTGTGCGTAATATCCTTGCATCTTTTTACCGCCGACGCCGCTCCATCGGTGAGAACGAGAAAACGGTCCCGTTGAGGAAAGTCCTCGGAATACTCGGTCAGATCACGGATCAGGCCTATTTTTTCATTGATGATCGCCAGCGGGTTATTGATTTCGTGGGCTACGCCGGCCGCCAGCTGACCGACCGACGCAAGCTTCGCCGTATGCTGCGCCTCAGCCAGCATCTCATCACGCCGCTCATCGGCTCGCTTGATCATCGAAACCATTGCCCGCGTAACCCGGAACATGATGTAGAGTGCCAACAGGGCACAGGCGACGACAATGGCGATGAATTGCATCTGGAACTGGTTCCAGGTGTCACCGTAGACATAGCCGCGCCTTTCCAGCACCAGGATCCAGGGCATGCCTTCCAGCTTCGTGGAAGCCACGATTACCGGCGACCCCTGTTCATCTCTTTGGCCGAGCGCTATGTTGTTTCCCGCCGTCGACAGATCCACGCTGTATACATCGCCGATTTTTCCATGATTTCGCGACTGGGTGCGCATGGTTCCATCGACACCGACCAGAAACATGTCGATCGAGTCGTCGGTGTTAATTGTTGTGATGTAATTTGACAGATGCTCGGAATCGATACTCGCGCGCAGCATCCAGTACCTGTCAGTTCCCGGAGCGCCGCTCGTCACGGTAACGACAAAATGAGGCACTCCGCGATACCCGGTGAATATATCGCTGACATAGGTTTTTCGTGAGTAGGCGTTTTGAAACCATTCCTGATCCGAATAGTTGATGCCCTGGAAAAGATATGGTCCCACGTAAGCACGCTGCACTCCTGATGAGTCAAGCGTCCCCAGGTCGACGACCCACCAGTACTCGTTCCTCAGCCGGATGAACAGGGTGTCGAGTTTGGACTGGTCAAACAGCTCTCCGTAACTGTAGCCCTGGGCGACCACATCCATGGTGGAGAGCGTTTCCTGAATATGAAATTCGAATGACTGCTTGGCGCTTTGCGTGTCCAGCCGCAGCTTGTCACTGGTGTCCCGTTCAAAAAGGCTGCGATACTGGAAAAAGCCTAATAGCGTGATGACCACCAGCGGCAGAACGACAGCGATGAAAGCGGCAGCGACGAAAAGCCTCTGCAGGTAGGCATACCCCTGCCTTCTGTTCAGCGAACCTCCAGGCTCATCTGACATGGTAAAACCCCGTATGCGCGATAACAGCTTCATCTGATTTCTTTCTTCAGGATGACACGGCTCCCGGCATGATCGCGTTTGGCGTAAGCCGGTCCTGCAACAGCAATTCCAGTGCCTCCTGGTAAGGCCCGATGATACCGTCGATAATCCGGATCTTTTTCCAGTTGAGATACTCGTAATGCACTTCGTCGATCCCGCCGCAGATTACCAGATCAGCCGCTTCGCTGACCGCCAGGCCGCAGAGCTCATCACTTGACGGCTCGGAGAGCAACATCTCTCTCGGCTCTCCGGTCATGCTGCCGTTTTCCAGCTTAACGAAAACCGCTTCGACCGTCAGGTCGAATCTCGGCGCCACGTCATTCCTGAAAATTGCGATCATTACTTTCATGTCCGTCCAGCCTTCCAGACCGAAGAAAGCCGGCATCCTTTCGGGCGGCTGTTGTTTGGCGTTCTAAATGCCATGATGCTTGAGTTTCCGGTACAGGGTGCTGCGCGCCCAACCCAGCATTTTTGCGGCTTCACTCCGCTTGCCCCGGCTTTTTCGCAATGCTTCGATAATCATTTCTTTTTCAACATCATTCCACTTCGTGGCGCTGCCTTTGGTCTCGCCATCAGCGGTACGTCGTTCCTGCCCTTTATTGGCGCCCCAGCTTGAAGCATATCTCTCAGCTTCGTTCCCCTGGGTGAGATATTCAGGGAGGTGTTCATACTTCACGGTCTCGCCCAGGCTGAGCGTTACCGCATGTTCGATTATGTTGCGTAACTCGCGCACGTTTCCGGGAAACGAGTAGTCTTTCAATACCCGCAGCGCTTTCCTTTCAAAATGAGGAGCGAGATTGCCGGTAGATAGGGACTTGACAAAATGATCGATAAGCAATGGAATGTCCTCGGCCCTTTCCCTGAGCGGGGGCAGGTGGAGCCGGAGTACATTCAGCCGGTAGAAAAGGTCTTCGCGAAATTGTCCTTCTGCTATCATCGCCTTCAGATCCATGCTCGTCGCTGCAATGATACGCGCGTTCATGGCGACCTTTTTAGTGCCGCCGAGGGCCGAGAACTCGCCGTCGTCGAGCACCGTCAGCAGCTTAACCTGCAGCGAAAGCGGCAGGTCGCCGATCTCGGTGAAAAATATTGTGCCACGGTCCGCCAGACGGAACATGCCCGGCCGCTTGTGGTCGGCGCCAGGAAATGCTCCCTGTGCGTGACCAAAAAGCTCGGACTCGAGCATCTGTTCGGGCAAGGCGCCGCAATTAACCTTGATGAACGGATATCCCGACCGTTTAGAGGCCTGATGAATCTTCTCGGCTACAAAACCTTTGCCAGTGCCGGTTTCTCCATAAATCAATACCGATGCGTCGGTACCGGCAAAGATCGGAATTTGTTCATTCACCTCCTGCATTTTGGGGCTGAGGCTGATAACCCCTTCGAAACCGTCCAGTCCGGCCGCTTTTTCCTGCAGATAAGGGACAAAAGAAAGGTCCTCGATAACCACCATGACGCCAAGCAGATCCGCGGAATGACTCTCCAGCGGTGAAATGGTAAAGCGCACGGGAATTATTTTCCGGTTCCGGTCGAGGATATTGCCTTCATGGGCCACCATCTTCTTTTCCTGCAGCACAGCCCTGAAGTAATCACTGAACGGATGCAGATTACTGCGGAGAATGTAATCAGTCTGAACTCCCGAAGCTTCGTCGTTACTCCGCCCGGTAAGCGCTTCGGCCCGACGGTTCATTCTGCTCACATTCAGGTTTTTATCCACCAAAATAACGGCATGGGGAATGCCGTCGATGAGATTTAGTAAATTCGCATTATGAAACATAATCAAACATTATTATACACGTTATGTTCTATTATGTGTCATTTCTTCCATATTTTTTCTGTTTGCAGCATTAATAAAGGGGGCACGGCCTCCGGCCGTGCCCCCTTTGTACGGACAACTCACTCCCTGCTCAATCGGGAACCGGGATTTGATTGATCGCTTTCCTAGAACAGACCTGTGATCCTCCCGGTCTCTACATCGATATCAACATCCACGGCGGCCGGTCTTTCCGGCAGGCCGGGCATGGTGCTCATGGCGCCCAGGATCGGATAGAGAAAACCGGCGCCGATGCTCGGCCGAATATCGCGGATCGGCACGCGGAAGCCGGTGGGCCGGTTCTTGAGCGTCGGATCGTGCGACAGCGACAGATGCGTCTTGGCCATGCAGATCGGCAGCTTGTCATAACCCGCCTCGGTGAACCGCTTGATCTTCTCCTCCGCCTCCGGCATGTAATCGACTCCGTCAGCACCGTAGACTTTGGTGGCGATGGTCTCGATCTTTTCCTTGATAGAGGCGCTATCCGGATACAGAAACTGGAAGTCGCTGGGCCGCTCACAGGCTTCAACCACGGCGTTGGCCGCCTCGATGGCGCCGTCGCCGCCGTTGGCGTGAACGGTGATCGGGTTACAGGCCTCGGCGCCGAACTCTACGGCGCGCTTCTGAACCAGCTCGACCTCGGCGTCCGTGTCGCTGGCAAAACGGTTGACCGTCACCACTACCGGTATGCCGAAGAGCTTCATGTTCTCGATCTGCTTGGCCAGGTTGGCGCAGCCTTTGTCGAGCATCTCCAGGTTCTCGACTTCCAGCTCGGAGCGGTCCTGCATGCTACCGAAGCCGTGCATCTTCAGCGCCCTGATCGTGGAGGTGATGTTCACGGCGCTGGCGGAAAAACCGCCGTAGCGGCAGGTGATATCCATGAACTTCTCGGCGCCGAGGTCAGCACCGAAGCCCGATTCGGTGACTACATAATCTGCCAGCTTCAGGGCGATCTTGGTTGCCAGCACGGAGTTGTTGCCGTGGGCGATGTTGGCGAAGGGACCCGCGTGCATGAAGACCGGCCCATGCTCGAGTGTCTGGATCAGGTTGGGTTTCAGCGCATCCTTCATCAGCGCGGTCATGGCCCCGGCGGCGCCGATATCCTCGGCGGTCAGCGGCTTGCCATCGCGATCGTAAGCGAAAACGATGCGGCCCATGCGCTCGCGCAGATCCTTCAAATCGGTAGCCAGGGCCAGGATGGCCATCACCTCGGAAGCCACCGAAATGTCAAAGCCGGTCTCCCGCGGCGAGCCGTTTAGCAACCCACCCAAACCCACGACTACATTCCGCAACGCCCGGTCGTTCATGTCTACCACGCGACGCCAGCTGACGGTCAGCGGGTTGATATTGAGTTTGTTGCGGCCTTCCATCAACTCGGTGTCGATCATCGCCGCCAGCAGGTTGTTGGTGACGCCAACGGCATGGATGTCGCCGGTGAAGTGCAGATTCAAATCCTCCATGGGTACCGCCTGGGCGTAACCGCCACCGGCGGCGCCTCCCTTGATCCCAAACACGGGTCCGAGTGAGGGCTCACGCAGGCAGAGGATGACCTTCTTGCCGATCTTCCTGAGCGCCTGCGCCAAGCCCAGAGAAGTCACGGTCTTACCCTCGCCCCATGGTGTCGGGGTGATGGCGGTGACATCGATCAATTTGCCATCGGGCTCGTCCTTGAGCCGTTCGAGGATCGACTTGTAGTCGACCTTCGCCTTGTACTTGCCGTAGAGCTCGAGTTCATCCTCGAGAATCCCGGCATCCGCCGCGATCTCGGTAATCGGCTTCATCTCTGCAGCCTGCGCTATGTCAATATCTGAGGGGACAGTCGTTCCAGACACCAAAACGCTCCTTTCGCCAAGAGGTTGTGAACAGAAGTACAAACTTGGAGATTGGAATTATACGCCGGAAAGGGGGAAACCGTCAATTCTCAGCAAAAAGTATTAAAAACTGGCGCGCAGCGTACCTGTGTCCCGGCTATTGGCTCGCCGCGGCCAGGGCGGCCTCATACACCGTGGCCAGCGGCACCCCGTTTTTCCTGGCAACCTGCCGGCAATCCTCATATTCAGGGGAAACCGTCACATCACGCCCGCGCCACTTGCCGATCTTGACCTGCACCTGCCCGTAAGAAGTCTGGACGGTCTCCAACCGCCGCTCGAGACAGTTTCGCTGCACCATGCTGGTGCGCACCCCAAAGGTTGATGACTCACGAAATATCAGGTCGAGTTGCTCCCCCTCCTCGCCGGGCGCGCATAATATGGATAGCACTACGCCAGGCCGGCCCTTTTTCATGATCACTGGTGTCAGCCAGGCGTCGGCAGCCCCCGCGGCCAGCAGCTGGTCAACCAGGTAGGCCAGCCGTTCCGGTGTGCTATCGTCGATATTGGTCTCGATGAGCGTCTGCTGGTCGATTATTCCGCCGGCAGCGCCCTTCATGCGTTCTCCCATGAGAATTCTGAGCAGGTTCGGACCGCGAGTCTCCCTGGTTCCGGCCCCGTAACCGGCACCAGTCAACTTCATGGTGGGAAGGGCGCCAAAAGAACGCGCGAAATACGATACAAGCGCCGCCCCGGTGGGCGTTGCCAGTTCCTGGCGCTCGCCTCCCTGCAAAACCGGTAACCCCTTGAGCAGTAACGCCGTCGCCGGGGACGGCACAGGCATGATTCCATGCCGCGTCTGCACAGTCCCGGAACCAAGGGCTACCGGCGAACAGAAGACCTCACCCGGCTTCAACTCCTCGAACAGCACACAAGTGCTGATGATGTCTATGATGCTGTCCACCATACCTACTTCATGGAAATGGACCGTCTGCAGCGACTCGCCGTGAGCCCTGGCTTCAGCCCGGGCTACACGACCGAAAATCGCGAGGCAGTGGGAGCGCACCTTCTCCGACAGGCCGCTGCGGGCGATAAGCTCCTCGATGTCGGAGAGACTCCTCGGTTCCTGCTCTTCGCCCTCGATAATCACCGAGAAACGCGTAGCGGCAATGCCGGAGACCTTGATGCTCTCGGTAGCGATCGACCAGCCGTCGAAATCAACCTTTCCCAATTCAGCCTGAAGCAGTCCCAGTGAGCCGGCGCCGGCGTCCAGCAGCGCCCCGACGAACATGTCGCCGGCGACACCAGAAAAACAGTCTATGTAAAGGGTAGGTCCGCTCATGGCTTCAATAATCAATTCTACAGGAATAACTTTCTCAATCTACAGGAATAACCTTCCCACCGGTGTATATTTCAATACTTTACTGAGTATTTTGCGAATTGGAGCAAAATGAGGGCTTACCCGCATCCGCCGCGGAAATATATAGATATAAGCAAACTGATAACCGACAGCTGGCGCCTGGTATGGCGTCACAAGTTTCTCTGGTTCTTCGGGCTGTTCGCCGGTGGCAGCGCCTCATTTGGCGGCTGGAGTGGCAACTTCTCAACCGGCGGCGACTCACAGCAGAACAATAACTCCGGGCGAACAGACAGAACCGCCCAGGAGTTCAGTAACTGGATCAATGCTCATCTGACACTGATATTCATCATGGTTGCGGCAGTCATTGCTATAATCCTGCTGCTCTGGCTATGGTCCATTATCTGCCGGGGTGCGGTTATCGGCTCGGTCCGTGATACGCGACAGGGCGGGAGTATCAGTTTTGGCAGCGCCTTTGCCCGCGGTCGGGAAAGCTTCGGGCGACTCTTTCTTTTCGACCTGTTTCTGTTCTTTCTCTCCCTCTGTCTGATCATCATTATCGCGGCATCTGTCCTGTTTCTAATTTTTTTAGCAATGGTTGCGGGCAAGGTCGGCTGGGCGCTGCTTTCGCTGCTCGGACTCTGGTCGCTCACTTTCCTGATTTTCGGGCTTGCTTACCTGGCCTGCTGCACTTTCTGGTTTGTTCCCTGGGTGTTCCTTGGCATCATCGTCAACTTCGCTGCCCGTTCAGTGATTCTGGAAGGCAATCGACCAATTGCCGCCTTCAGGAGAATCTGGCGAATTGTCATGGATAACCTTTCGCAGACTCTGCTTGTATTTCTGGTGAGCCTGGGCCTGAGCATAGGGGCCTCCATAGCTATTACCATCGGTGTTGGCCTTACCGCCATACCAGCGGGCATTGCCTGGTTTTTTGCCTATAGTGCCAATTGGAACCTGGCTTCAATCGTTATCGCCTCCTCCCTGACCCTCATCCCCCTGGTGGCTATCATCCTGGCGGCAGCTGTCATGAACACATACTTCACCACTTTCTGGACAATTACCTATGACAAACTTGCCGGCCATGAATCCTCGGATGAACGCTTTCCGCGCCAATCCGCAACCTCTTCACCGTTACAGCCCCCGCATCTTCCGACAGGCAAATAATACTATTAGACTTCTGTTATTAAGTTTCAAAAGCCTCCTGTCGATAAACGGTTCGCTGTAGGCGTCTACGAAAGCGGGCTAAATGGGGGAGAGCCATCGCCTGACCCTTCCCAGGGGTCTGGGCTCCAAGATAATTTTACCGACATTGCTGGTCATCGGGATGTTTGCTTTCCCGGCGCTGCTGGCCTGGCAAGGAATGCTGAGCATACAATCAAAAAATGAAAGCATGCGAAGCTATTCGCAGGCACTGGTTGACCTACATGAGGTTGAGGCGGGACTCCAGGCTGAAGCTGCCGCTTTCAACCGGATACTGGAAAGCTCCGATCCGGCGGCGACTATCAATTTTGCGCAGGCTGGCAATCTACGCTCACAACGACTGGCAAGCCTCGATAACCTGGCTGATTTTGCACCCGAAATCAGCTGGATCGACGAATTACGCCTCCTTGACGATCAGGCACAGAACCTCCTTTCTACGGAAAGCGGGGCGACATGGAACCCCGGCCGGGTACAAGCAGCTACCATAGAACTTGAGAGCATCCACGGGCGCATGCGCCTGCTCGTTTCAAGCCTGATCGAGTCGCTCGAGACCCGCAGCAATGAAGCTGCCGCCAGCTTGAATGCCGACGCCCAGAATACGGTTCGCACGGTTATTCCGGCGATGGTTCTTACCGGCCTCCTGGGACTGGGTCTGGCAGTACTGCTGACGCGGCGAATAACCCGGCCGGTACGGGCGCTTGCCTGCGCCGCCCAAAACCTTTCGAAAGGCAAGCTGGGCCAGCGGGTGGAAATACGTGGAAAAGATGAACTGGCGCGGCTGGGGCGCGCTTTCAACCATATGGCATCTTCTCTGCAATTGCAGAACTACGCCCTGCTTAATGAACAGAGCAAGTTAAGGTCTGTGCACCAGAGTATCACTGACGGAATCCTCGTTTTCGGCAACAATGGTTTTATTATTTCCGCCAATCCCGCCGCCGAAGCCACAATCAAGAAAGAAGAAGCTATGTTGGCGGGCTCACGCAGTACTGGAATCGTGGAGCTGGACGAAATCCTGGCTCGGCCTGAACTCATCGGACCAGATGACATGATTGCCTGCTGGGAATACAACGACTGTCGCCAGGAGGAATGCCCATCATATAAAAGTGAGGATTTGCGATGCTGGTTACAGTGCGGCACATATTGTCATAACGAAATCCAGGACAGTTTCACCCAGAAGCGTGATGCCTGCGAACGATGCCCGGTTTATCGTGCAAATGGCTGTGTTAACGTTGACGCCGAGGCGGACGGGAGCAGCTATTCCATCTCCGTGGCTCCTATTCTGGACGATCAGGGCAGCCCGGAGGGTCGGCTGGCCATACTGCATGACATGACCGATGAGAGGCACCGCTCACGCCAGCTGGGACTCCTTTTCGAAATTTCCAATACTATAGCCATGGCCGGCAGCATCAAGGAAGCCCTGCAAAAAAGCCTGGACCTTTGTCTCGCGGCCATGAAAGCGACCAGCGGCTCCATCATGCTGCTGAATGAGGACGGCGAGCTGACTATGGCCGCCTACAAGAGCCTGCCCGCAAAAACAGTCATGGGTTTCCGGCAGATACTTGGTGAAGGCATCGCCGGCTGGGTAGCCCAAACCGGTGAGGCATTGCTTCTGACCGAAGACGATCCAGACCCGAGGTTTTCCGGCGTGAAGAAAATCAGGGACGCGGTCTGCATCCCCATCAGGGATGAGAATGCCGTAGTCGGCGTCCTCAGCCTTAACGAACGCCAGTCTGGCGAGGGCTTTACGCGCTCGAGCCTGGATTTTCTGGGCCCCGTGGCCCTGCAGATCGGCATGGCGCTCACACGGGCCCGCCTCTACGAAAAGATCACCCGTGAGAAAGAAAAATCAACGGCCATCGTCGAGAGCATGGGCGAAAGCCTCTGTGTACGTGCGCCGGATCGCACGATTCTGTTCGCAAATTCCGCCCACAAGGCTATATTCGGGGAGAACTGCGTCGGCAAGCATTGTTACGAGGTCTACGTCGGCCATGACAAGATCTGCCGGAGCTGCCCTCTGGACCGTTGTTTTGAAACCGGTGACACGGTACGCCGCTCCCATTTCGTACTGGATCAGCTCGGAATCCGCCGCCAGTTGGAAACCACGGCTTCGCCGCTCAGGGACGCTGATGGCGGTATCTCCAGTTGTATTGAGATCAGTCGGGACGTCACCGAAATGTTGCGTATCCGCAACCAGGCTGAAAGCCGTCTCCATACCCTGACGCAGCTTTTCGAGGTCTCGAATATTCTCAGTTCCAGCCTGGACCTTGCCAATATCGTCGATAACTTCACCCGCTCCGCCCTGGAGGCCCTTCACGCCTCTTCGGTGACGCTGATGCTTTTTCAGGACGAATCACGAGAACTGATCATCCGCTCGATGGCCGGCGAGACATCCGGCTGGAAGATGAAAACCGGAGACCTGGTTGATATTTCAAATTACGGGCTCAACGGGCTCGTCTCCGGCGTCGGTCCTTTCTGCGCCAGCGGTCCCGACCAGATGACGCCTGCCACCTCATCGATAGCGCCATCGGACTCGCAATCAGTGCTGGTAGGCCGCCTTTCCTCGCGCGACAAGCTGTTGGGTCTTATCGCAGTGTCCAGTACCAGGCGCGGCGCCTTCTCCGAGCCCGGACAGATGGAGCTGTTCGTCGACATCACCAACCAGGCCGGCGTGGCGATCGACAACGCCGAAATGTATAAACGACTTGAGGA
>JAENWV010000042.1 GCA_016650015.1 Thermoleophilia bacterium
CGGATCACAGCCGAGGAAGGAATAGCGGCCGATGCGCTCGCCCTGCTCGGCGCTCTCCAGCAAAAAGGAATTTTGGCGCGCACCCAGCTTTAAAAAAGCCGAGACCGGCGTCTCCAGGTCAGAAATGAAACTGTGATAGACTGGTATGAGGTTATACTTTTTGCCGAGGTCACGAACCTCTTCGAGGGAAGGACGAATCTCGAGGCGGGACGGCCCGGACTGCGACCCGGTCATTTCCATCGCTTGAGGAGCTCCTCGAGGACATCGGTGAGCGGCAGATCAGCTTTCGCCAGCAGCACCCCCACGTGGTAGAAAAGATCCGCCGCCTCGTAGGTGATCTCTTCGCGCTCGCCGCCCTTGGCGGCCACGATAAGTTCCGCCGACTCCTCCCCCACTTTCTTGAGAATGGTGTCGGTGCCCTTCTCGAACAGACTGGTTGTGTAGGAACCGGGCGGCATCAGCCGTTTGCGCTCGTTGATCAGCTCATAGAGCCGCACCAGAGCCTCATAAACGGCGGGCTTCAGCGGCTCGCCGTCCATGGACCGGTAAAAGCAGGTGCGTTCGTTGGTGTGACAGGCCGCGCCACGCTGCTCGACAAGCACCAGCAGACAGTCCTGGTCGCAGTCATAGCGCAAAGATTTCACGAACTGGAAGTGGCCGCTGGTCTCGCCCTTGTTCCAGAGTTTCTGCCGGGAACGGCTCCAGAACCAGGTACGGCCGCTTTCGACTGTGAGCCGCACAGACTCATCGTTCATGAAAGCCATCATCAGGACTTCGCCGCTCAGCCAGTCCTGCACAATGGCGGGGATCAGGCCTTGGGCGTCAAAGATCAGCTCGGGTATTGAAATCGGCTCCGGCAATAATTATTCCTTCTGCGTGGCGAACTCGTTCATAATCTCGACGGCGTGGCTGGTGCCCAGTCGGGCAGCGCCGGCGTTAATCATCATCTCGGCGTCCTCGGAGGTGCGAATACCACCGGCGGCCTTGACCCCCAGGTTCTCGGAAAGCTCGTCGCGCAGTAGCTCCACATCAGCCACCGTAGCGCCCTCGGGACCGAAGCCGGTGGAAGTCTTGACGAAATCGGCGCCGCCGTCCTCAATCATCTTGCAGGCCAGCTTCTTCAGCTTCTTGTCGAAGTACGCGGTCTCCATGATGACCTTGACCAGCACCAGGCCCTTGCCGACGTTAACGCTCTTCATCCGCACGGAGCGAACAACCGAGGTGATCTCGTCACGGACCAGCCGGAAGTTGCCGGAGAGCATGGCGCCGATGTTCATCACGAACTCGACCTCGTCAGCGCCGATGCCGACGGCATTTTCCGCCGCCCTGACCTTAGTGCGGGTGGTGTCACCGCCAAAGGGAAAAGAGATGACCGTCGAGACCTTGACGTCGTGGCTCTTCAGCAGCGTCGCCGCCAGGGGCACGTAATAAGGAAAGACGCAGACCGACGCGAAGTGGTGCTGGCGTGCCTCCTCGCAGAGCCGCTCGATGTCGGCGCGCGTCACGTCAGGCTTCAGCAGCGTATGGTCGATCGTCTTCGCCAGTTCTTCTATTCTCAGTGCCATTCGCGGCCTCCGGTCGTTGTCATCATTCCCCTCGCGGGATGTGTCTTATCTTATCACAGGGCGCAAGCCGCCAGACCGGTGCGGCATGGCTTTGCGGCTTGACGCCGCTACCAGCCAGCGGCCCCTATAACCCCAGGTCACCCAGCATTCTTTCGTTTTGCCGCCACTTCTTTTTCACCCGCACGGTCAGGCTGAGAAAGACCTGCGAACCAAGAAGCGATTCGATTTCACCCCTGGCGCCAGAACCGATATCCTTGATCATCTTCCCCTTTTTTCCAATGAGTATGCCTTTTTGTGATTCCCGCTCGACGATAATCATCGCCTCGATATCCACCAGGTCACCTTTTTCCCGCTGTTCCATGTGGGTGACATTGACGGCTACCGCGTGGGGAATCTCCTCACGCGTCAGCCTGAGCGCCTGCTCGCGGATCAGCTCACCCGCCACCACCCGCTCCGGCTGGTCGGAAACAGCGTCTTCGGGAAAGTATTGCGGACCCTCGGCCATCCTGGCGAGAATCGCATCTTTCAACTCGCCGAGGCTCCAGCCCTTGCGGGCGCTGATGGGAAAGATTTCCTGGTAGTCGCCGAGCTCCCCGGCCTGCTCAATCATCGGCAGAAGCTGGTCCGGCCCGACCAGGTCGGTCTTGTTGACGGCTATGATCACCGGCGTTCCCGTGCCGAAGGCTGCCTCCGCCACAAAGCGGTCGCCGGCGCCGACTCCCTCGGCGGCGTTCAGCATCAGCAGGATGAGATCCACCTCTCTGAGGGTGGTATTGACCGCCGTCTGCATCCGCTCCGTCAGCAGGTCGCGTGGTTTCTGGAAACCGGGCAGGTCGAGCAGCACCACCTGCCAGCCGCTACCATTGAGGACGCCGGCGATGCGGTGGCGCGTCGTCTGCGGCACCCGGGAAACAATGGCGACCTTTTCACCGACCAGCGCATTGACCAGCGTCGACTTGCCCACGTTGGGGCGTCCGATAACGGCGACGAAGCCCGAACGGAAAGTATCGCCGTCGATGCCGTCAGTACCGGTAGCTTTCATGTCGTCCTCAACTTAGCGCCGGATCCTCTCATCCAGTCCTCACGTTCATGCCTGCGCCGGATCCTCTCATCCAGTCCTCACGTTCATGCCTGCGCCGGACCAGGCAACGGCTTTGCCAGCAACAGACGGTGGCGGCCAGGTCCAAACCGGTCCGGCAGATAATCTATCTCGCGGAAGCCGGCCTTTTCGTAAAGCCGCAGCCCGGCTTCATTCTCCGGCGACACCGTCACCAGCAGCCGCTTGAATTCGTCAGGCGACAGCAGCTCACCGACCACCGTCAAAAGTCCATTTCCAAAACCCTGCCGTTGAAATTCGGGGCGGATGTAAAGACCTTCCAGGTAGAGATCATCGCCGTCGAGACAGCGAATGATCTCCGCGGAACCGACGATCTCGTCGCCCAGCCTGCCTACATAGAGCAAGCCACAACTGGCTATGACCGGCAGCATCCATTCGTCCAGAGCCGATTCACCCAGGGCGGAACGCCCATAATCGACCAGTGCCGCCAGTAGGGCCGGCTCCAGATGCGTCAGCCGGCGCACAACCAGCTGGCCGGCGGGGATATCAGACATCTTTTCCATCCTGGCCGAAAGGGTCGGGGAGCAGCTCCGAGAGCAATCGCGTGACATGCTCGCCGTCTCTCCTGTAGGTGATCCTCAACCCAGGGGAAAATTCCTGGAGCGCCTGGCGGCAGGCGCCGCAGGGCGGCGCGTCCTCTTCACCCGTGTCCGTCTCGGCGACCACGGCCAGCTCGGAGAACTCACGCTCGCCCTCGCTGACCGCCTTGAACAGCGCGACCCGTTCAGCACAGATCGACAGCCCGTAGGAATCATTCTCAATATTGGCGCCGGTGAACATCCGTCCAGAGGTTGAGATGATGACCGCCCCCACCCGGAACGCCGAGGCCGGCGCATAAGCGTTACGCGCCGCCCATCGCGCCTGCTCCAGCAAAGCCTGCCTTTCTGGTGTTATTTCAGCCATTTTCCCCCATCAACTCATGATTACCGGCAGCGCTCATCCCCAGAGCTGGAAAAGGATCGTCGTCACCAGGATCCCCAGGACCGCTCCGAAAAACACTTCCAGGATTGAATGGATGCCGGACTCGACACGACTCTGTACCACGAGAAAGGCCATCATGAAACCGAGTATGGAGATCAGGATTCCGTGCTCCAGCGAGGCGGAGACATAGGTGATCGCCGTCCAGCCGGCAAAAGCCGCGGCGGCGTGCCCCGAAGGCATGCCACCCTGGAACGGCGTGCCGCGGTGCAGTACCGCCTTCGCGACAATGGCGCAAAGCACTACCACCACCAGCGCGATAACTGAAAGATGCGTGGGTGATTGCCGCACCAGATGGATGACATTCTGCGAAGGTTCGGTTATGCGGTCAAAGAAGATCAAATAGGCCACGGCCAGCGCGTTGGTTGCCGAAATAAGCACGGCGCCGGCGGCAACGTCCTTGGCGATTTTCGCCATGGGATCAAAGGCGGTGCCGAAGGTGTCGATGGCCGCTTCCACCGCGGTATTGACCATCTCCGCCACCAGCACGAAAGTGATGCTCATCATCAGGGCGATCAGCTCGGTTCGCGACAGATCGAAGAACAGGCTGCCGCCCATGACCAGAAAAGCCACGGTGAAGTGGATCTTCATGTTGCGCTGGGTGCGCAGTACGTAGACTATGCCCTCGAAGGCGAAGGTAAAACTTTTGAGTGTGCTGCGTCTGTACATCTATTC
This sequence comes from Thermoleophilia bacterium, assembly GCA_016650015.1. Taxonomy (GTDB): domain Bacteria; phylum Actinomycetota; class Thermoleophilia; order BMS3ABIN01; family BMS3ABIN01; genus JACRMB01. The sequence continues at coordinate 4,336 of JAENWV010000042.1, forward strand.
CACGCACATTTCGTCAAACAGCTTTTTTTGCATTTGTTCCATCCGGCCGTCGTCCGCTTCATGATCGAAACCGGCGATATGGAGAATTCCATGAACCAGCAACAGGCAGAGTTCCTGAGCCATGGTGTTGCCCAGTCTGGCCGCCTGCTCTTCCGCCACTTCCGGGCAGATGACGACATCCCCCAGCAGCAGTGGCACCTCGTCGCTGACGCTGCCCGGACTGGAGATCAGGCTGGCCAGGATCACCTGTTCCTCAGCCTCCAGCTCCGCCAGAAAACCGGCTTCCACTTCCGCAGCACCCGCTTCCAGCGGGAAGGATAGCACATCGGTGACGCCTTCACGGCCCATGTATTCGTGGTTCAGCTGAGCCATCTCGCCGGCTGTAACGTAGGTTACTCCCAGCTCACCGCCGGAAAAACCCAGCCGGACCAGCACCGCCACCGCAAGACCGCCTGTGCGAACCGTGTCTATTTCGTAACCGGAGCGATCCTCGGCCTGGACCTCCGGCAGGCTCACCGACTACCGCCGCTTCTCCGCGTGACCTCACCGGCGCCGGAACCGCGCCCTTTTTTTTCTTTCTGGGGATAAGCGATCCGCATCGCTCCAAAACCCTGTAAGCACTTTTCGAAGACTAGGCGGACTTTTTCCAGATCGCCGAAGGTCATGCGGCTTTCGCTCAGCTGCCCGTCATGCAACCGCTGGTCAAAGATGTCCCTGATCAGGGTCTTGATGCCGCGGGGTGTCGGATTATTCAGCGATCGCACCGCGGCCTCGACAGAGTCCGCCAGCATGATGATTGCCGCCTCACGCGAAACCGGCTTCTGCCCGGCATAGCGATATGCCTCCTCGTCCACCACTCCCTCACGGGTGCTCTCTTTTGCTTTATGGTAGAAATATGACAATACCGTGGTACCATGATGTTCCTTGATGATATCGATGATATCTGGTGGCAGCCCCTCCGCCGTGGCCAGCGCCACCCCGTCTTTGACGTGGGCTGTTATCGCCAGCCGGGAGAGTCCCGGCGTCAGCCGGTCGTGCGGGTTCTGTATGTGGAACTGGTTCTCAATGAAATAGTCAGGACGGTTGAGCTTGCCGATATCGTGATAGTAGGCGCCGACCCGTGCCAGCAACTGGTTGGCGCCTATGGCCTCGGCGGCCGCCTCGGCGATGTTTCCCATGATAATGCTGTGGTTGTAAGTACCGGGAGCCTTCATCATCAGGTCCTTCAGCAGCGGCCGCGTGGGATCGGCCAGCTCCAGCAGTTTCTGTGGCGTCGGCAGGTTGAAAACCATTTCGTAGATGGTCAACAGCCCGATGGTGGCGACGATGGCAAGGGCCGCGTTGCCCGCGCCCCAGGCTGTGCCGCTGGTCAGCCTCGCAAAGGAGCTTTCACTGATCTGGCTGGCGCCCACCGCCGTGGCGATCACCACCAGGCCGGCAACCAGTCCCGCCCGCATCAGGTCGCGGCGCTGGGAGACATGAGTGACCAGAAATACCGCAGCCAGGCCGCCGAACAGGCCGACGAGGATATATTGAGGGTCAGAGCCGCCGACTATCGCCAGATTGACGCTGGAGAGAATCACCAGAATCGCGGACATGCGCGTCCCCAGGATCAGTGTCCCCAGCATGCCCAGGGCCGCCATCGGCACTATCAGGGGTGTAAGCGGTGAAATGGCTGAAATGCGGTCCAGCAGTGCAAACAGGGTCAAAAGCGACGCCGCAATGAACTGCAACGAACGGGAACCACGCATGCGTTTCTCAAAGCTGTTGATATAAATAACCAGGAACAGTACCTCGATAGCCACGATCAAGGCCAGCCCCGCCAGGGTTCCGAACTTTCGCCCCTGTTGATTGAGGCCCAACGCCTGCAGGATCGCGACGTTCTCGTCGGTTACCACCTGGCCGGGGGATAAAATAGTCTCACCATTTCGAACCGTGATAATCACCGGTTGAACATCGGCCGCGGACCGCTCCTGCGCCTGCTGGGTTTTTTCCGCGCCATACAGGTTGTTGGGCTCGAGGAGGACACTGGCTATATCCCCGGCGGCGGCAACCTCCTCCGCCGTCAGGGCCATCGTCCCGATTACTGATTTGAGACGATCCCTGTCGGTGGCCAGCGTCGCTTCGGTGACATTGCCCTCGAGTATTCTCTTCACGCTCTCGATGACGCTGCTCCGCACCAGCGCCATGCTGGCATCGTCAAGCGATGACAGAACACCCGCCGTGGCCTCGCCGACAGCCGGCTGCCCGGGCAGCTCCCGAATGCGCTTGGCCGTCCTCGCGGCGTCATATGGCTGTGAGGTCGCCTGTGCCAGCGCTCTCTCTTCGGCGACGATCCTGGTCACGCCGTCAAAATATGCATTAGCGTTTCTGGTCACCCGTGGCAAAACCGTCGCGTCAAAAACGTATACCTTCGGGACCGCCTCGGATGCCTGCTGCTGGCGCCGCTCTGTCTCGGCGCGGTTTTCGAAGGTCAGGGTGCGTGACGCCTGGATCAGGTCCGGAGCCACGTCCCCGGCAGTCAGGTCATAACGCGCCGGCAGAAAGGCGCTGCCGACGAGAAGCCAGACGGCCAGCCAGGTAGCAAGGGCGAGCACCACCCCGAAGATCCTGAGATCGACAGTGTTGAAGAAACCCCGGGTTCTATTGATGCTGCGGCCCAGTAAGGAAGGAGTATTCATTATCAATCACTTATACCTGTTGGCGTTGTCCACCCGTATATTGCTTGTAAGCCGCGACGATCTTCTGCACGAGCTTGTGGCGAACGACATCCTTGCTCTCAAAATTGATGAAGGCGATGTCAGAAATTTCTCCAAGGATATCGCCCACGGTAGCCAGCCCGGAGAAACGCACGTCGGGCAGATCGACCTGGGTGATGTCGCCGGTCACCACCATCCGCGAACCGAAACCGAGGCGGGTGAGAAACATTTTCATCTGCTCGGGGCTGGTGTTCTGGGCCTCGTCGAGGATGATGAAGGAATCGTTGAGCGTGCGCCCGCGCATGAAAGCCAGCGGCGCCACTTCGATGGCCCCCTTCTCCATCAGCGTGGTCAGGCGGTCGGGCTCGACCATGTCATACAAGGCATCGAACAAAGGCCGCAGATATGGATCAACCTTTTCCAGCATCGTGCCGGGCAGAAAACCGATCTTTTCCCCGGCTTCCACCGCCGGCCTGGTCAGGATGATGCGGTTTACCCGCTTGGACAGAAGTTCGCTCACCGCCAGCGCCAGCGCCAGGTATGTCTTGCCGGTTCCAGCAGGTCCGATGCCAAAAGTAATATTGCTGCTACGTATGGCGTCCACGTATTTCTTCTGGTTGATGGTTTTTGGCACGATCCGGCGCCCACGGTGCTCCCAGACGATGTCGCCGAAGACCTCGGATGGCTTGCCGGAATCATCAGCAATGACCGTACCTACCGACTCCACCGTCTCGCTGTTCACCACGTGCCCGTCGGCGATCAGTTCCGCGAGCTCTTCGATAATGGCGCGTCCACGCTCTACTTCCTTTTCGTCGCCCTCCAGCGAAATAACATTTCCGTGTAAGCCGATGTCGCAGCCCAGGCGCCGCTCCAGCGCCTTGAGGTTGGCATCGTGCTCGCCCGTGATCTCCGGCACGATCTCATTATCTATTTCGAAAGTAATCTTCATGTTTAATTTAGCGATCCTGTTTCTCCGCCGGTAATCCTGGACAAGCTTACTCTACCCGGCGGTCAGCCGCTTTTTTACCATGGCGCTTGCCACATTGCCATCGGCACGCCCGGCCGCCAATGGCATCAGCTGGGACATCACCTTCCCCATATCCTTGATGTCGAGCGCTCCCGTTGCCTCGATAGCGTCATCCACCAGCTTGGCCAGATCGTCATCAGACATGGCCTGTGGCAGATAGGTGTCGATAATCCCGGCTTCGGCTTCCTCCTTGGCAGCGCTCTCCTCGCGGCCGCCAGCCCGGAAACCCTCGGCTGCCTGCAACCGCTTTTTCTTTTCAGTGGCGAGAACCTTGAGCTCCTGCTCCTCGCCGAAATCCTCCGCTGCTTCCTTCGCCCCCATTTGCAGCTGGCTGAGGATCATCCGCAGAGCCGATACACGCTCCTTGTCATGGGCCTTCATGGCCACAACCACGTCCTTCTTCACCTGTTCGGTGATGCTCACAACTCCTCCTCGATATTGAATCCGGCAGAGCGGCCGGCAAGCAGATGCCAGTGCAAATGGAAGATCACCTGGCCGCCGCCGCTGCCCACGTTGTTTATTACCCGGTAACCCGATTCTTTTACCCCAAGGCTGCCGGCCAGCTCAACCATGAACTCGAGCATTCCCTTGCATAGCCCGGGGTCGACGCCGCCAATGTCGTTTAGCCAGCTTATATGCTGCCTGGGAATTACCAGGGCGTGCACCGGCGCCTTGGGATAGATATCCCTGACGGCGATGAAATCGTCGTTCTCGATTATTTTTTCAGCAGGTGATTTACCCGCGACTATCCGGCAAAAAATACAATCATCCTGGCTCAAGCTTCGATCACCTCTCCCCTGACTCCTTCGGCGAGGATTTCCCTGGCTCGCACGCGAACCAGCTCACCGGCCTCGCGGCCTTCGACGACATAGCGCGTGTAATCGGAACTGTAGCCGCCATGGACCCCCGGCGACAGCCGCGACTCCAACAGGATTTCGCCCGTCAGCCCTACTTTCCTTTGACGGTGCGCGCACTGCAGCCGTCCGGACAGATCGCGCAGGATGCCACTACGCCGCTTCTTCTCCGACGGCGATACGGAATCGCCCAACCGGGCGGCGGCGGTACCGGGGCGCGGTGAATAGGTGAACACGTGCAGCCTGGAGAAGCCGGTCTCCTCTACATAGCTCACAGTATTCGCGAACGCCGCTTCGTCCTCGCCGGGGAAACCGACGATCACATCCGTGGTCAGATTGACCCCCGGCAGCTTTTTTCGAGCGAGGTCGACCGCCTCCCTGAAGGCCGCTGTATCGTAACGGCGGCCCATGGCCGCCAGCACCCGGTCGTCACCGCTCTGCAGCGGCAGATGCAGGTGCCTGCCAATCCGCGAAGACCCGTTCATCACTTCAAGCAATTCCTCGGTCACCCTGGTGGCTTCGATGGAACTCAACCTCAGCCGCGCCAGCCCTTCGGTCTGGGCCAGCCGCTCCATGAGCCCTGCCAGCTCCATGTTTCCATCACGCCAGGTGCCCGCGTTGATCCCGCTGACAACCAGTTCCGGATAACCCGCCTGCACCATTTTTTTCGCAGTCGCCAGGACCTCCAGCGCGGGAATGCTTCGGGGTTTACCCCGCACCTCGGGGATGACGCAGTACGAACAGCGATTGGCGCAACCGTCCTGCACTTTGAGAAAAAAGCGGGTGCGTTTTTCCGGTGCCTGCGATTGATAATGATCCATCGCCTCAGCGGACAAATGGCTGCCGCCGTTTAGTTGCCGCTGAATGTCCGCCGCAATCTCTTCCGGCTCGCCGGTTACCACGCGGACGTTTTCCGCCAGCCCCGCGAAAACGCCGGGACTCAGCCTTGCAGCGCAACCGGTGACAAACACCCGGCCGCCCGGGCCGACTCTCCGTATGGCCCGGCGGACCTCCTTGCGCGACTGCTTCTCGCCCTCGGCGGTTACGCAACAGGTACCGACCAGAGCCAGCCGAGCGCCACCATGATCCGGCAGACGCTCAACCACGGCCTGAAGATCAGCATAATTGACCTTGCAACCTAAAATGTGAGTATAAAGATTCTTCACTGCGCAAATTTCCCGCCTGTAAGCCTGCAGTCCTGACGGACACGGCAGAAAAGCCTGGCGTTCTAGCCGATCGCCCCCAACCGGTGCATGACGATGACCGCCGCCGCCAACGCAGCGGTTTCAGTTCGCAATACCATTGGCCCGAGACTGGCGCAAACAGCGCCATGATCCTTCAATAACCTCGTCTCCTCGCTGGAGAAACCCGCTTCGGGACCGGTCAGCAAGGCGAAAGATGCAGCTGCGCCCTCCACGGCCTGGCCGAGCGGTATTCCCTCTACTTCGGTGGTCAGCGCAATCAGGGTTCCCGAATAACGGTTAAACCAGTCCCGCAGCGATACGGGCTCTTCCACCGCCATCACCCGGCTCTGCCGTGATTGCCCGGCAGCCGAACGAGCGATCCGGCGCCAGCGCTCCAGCTTTTCACCAGACCCCGATCCGGGGCGCCTGACCGATTTTTCCGAGTAAAGCGGAACCAGGCGCGATACGCCGATCTCGCTGAGCTTCTCGACGACCAGGTCCATTTTCTTTCCCCCGGGGAGGGACTGGGCGATGGTAAGCTCGACACCCACGGCCGGCTGCAGGTGGATCTCCTCTTCCGCCCGGGCCTCCAGGGAATCGTCTACCAGGGTCACAACGGAGTGGAAGACGCGTCCATCAGGTCCGGCCAGCTCCAGCGGGTCGCCGAGGCGCAGCCGCAACACCCGGGTCGCATGAAAGGAATCATCCGGGCCCAGCCTGGCGGTACTCCCGGAAGAAAGTGTGTCGGTTACAAAGAAGCGGTGGATATGTTTCACGGCAGTTGCTCCCGTACGCAAAAAAAGCGCCGGCGGCCTCCCGGTGGCATTCTAGCGGAAAGCGGCCCGTATGCGGTTGATCAAACCTTCATCGCTGGTATAGTTCTTCTCATGGGTAACCTCGGCGAACTGCTGCAGTAGCTCCTTCTGCTCCTGGGAGAGATGGCGCGGGATCATGATCTCCATGACCAGCTTGAGGTCACCCCGGCCACGGCCGCGTAAGTAAGGCATGCCCCGGCCCCTGAGCGTCCTGACCTCCCCCGGCTGCGTACCCGGCTTGATTTCAATCTCCTCATCGCCTTCGAGCGTTGGGATCTCCATTGTAATACCGACTGCGGCGTCTACCATAGTCAGCGGCAGGCGGTAGACAAGGTCGTTGCCGTCGCGGATCAGCTGCTCGTGAGCCGCCACCGAAACCTTGATGTAGAGATCCCCCGCCGGCGCCCCGGCTTCACCGGCGCTGCCGCTGCCCGGTATACGGATGCTCTGCCCATCGGCTATTCCTGCCGGTATTTCGACTTCAAGCTTTTTGACGCTGATCGCCAGGCCACGGCCACCGCATTCGGGGCAGGGCTTGTCGACCGTCGAACCAGCGCCGCCACAGACGCTGCAAGGTCCCTGGCGGACAAACTGCCCGAAGGCCGTCCGTGCTACCGAACGAACCTGTCCCGAACCCTTGCAGGAACCACAGGTCTTCCGCTCACTGCCGGGGGCCGCTCCAGAGCCCTCACACGCCGGGCAGTGAGTTATGGCTTCATATTCCACCTCGCGGCCGACTCCCGACGCCGCCTCGGCCAGCGTTATCCCGACCTCAGTGGCCACATCTCCGCCCCGCGCCGGCCCGCGAAAACCGCCGAACATGTCTTCGCTGAAGAGGCTGTCGCCGAAGAAGGAGCGAATGATGTCGTCAAAGGAGAACTGGGCGAAATCGGCAAACCCGCCTCGCTTGAGACCCTCGACTCCATAACGGTCGTAGGTGGCGCGGGACTCGGGGTTGTTCAGGACCTCGTAAGCTTCAGCCGCCTCCTTGAACTTGCTCTCGGTTTCCGGATCGCTCTTGTTGAC
>JAENWV010000114.1 GCA_016650015.1 Thermoleophilia bacterium
CGGGTCGCCGTTCATCACATAGAGAAAACCGGCAATCAGTGAGCCATCCTCGGCGGTAAGAGGAAAGTAACGTTGATGCGACTGCATGCAGGTGGTGAGCACCCGGTCGGGCAGGCGAAGGTGGTCCTCGCCGAAATCACCGGCATGGACGCTGGGATTCTCCACCAGGTAGATGACCTCTTCGAGCTCGCCCGCCGGATCAATAAAGGAAGCGGCTCGCTTGCCGGCCGCGACGGCCAGCCCCTCCAGAATCAGCTGTCGGCGCTCCTCCTGGTCGACGATCACCCTGGCCGCGCGCAGCAGTTCGCGGTAACCTCCGGCGTTTACTATCCTGACCGGTCCGTCGGCGAGAAAGCGATGGCCGCGGCTCTGATCGCCGCTGATTATCCCGGCCACTTCATACTTGACGGTCAGGGAGCCGTATTTAGTGGCCAGCCAACGCACGGGGCGGGAAAAACGCAGATCGGCGCCGTCCCAGCGCATGGTTTTGGGAAAGCTGATGCCATGCAATATCTCGCTGCAAATATCGGGCAGCAGTTTCAGGGTCGGCAGCCCTTCCCGGCTATGGACCGCAAAGACGAACTGCTGGCCTTCGTGCTCACGCAACTCTAGTTGATCAACCGGGATGCCCTTGGCGCGGGCAAAGCCCTCGGCCGCCTTTGTTGGTTTTCCGTTATCGTCAAATGCCTTGGCGGCGACGGGACCGCGTTCGACGATTTCCTGCGTCTGCTGAAGAGGCGCCAGCCCCTTGATGAAAACGGCTATCCGTCTTGGAGTGACCCATACGGAAATCTTGTCGGAATCGGTTTCGATGTGATGTCTGGTGAGCGACTGTGCTACCAGCTGGCCGGTTTGCGCGGCGGCCGAGCGGGCGGCGGCGGCAGGCAGCTCTTCGGTGCCAATCTCGAAGAGAAAATCCTGGGGAACCATTTCTGAACCGGCAGCCGGCGCCATTATTCCTCTTCCTCCCCGGTCTCCTGCTGTTTGAGGTACATCTCAGCGCAGCGGCGGGCCAGGTTCCGAACCCTGGCAATGTAGCCGGTACGGTCGGTGACGCTGATGACGCCTCGCGAATCCAGCAGATTGAATGTATGGGAACACTTGAGGACATAGTCGTATCCAGGCAGTGGCAATCCGCCGGCCAGGCAGCGCTCGCATTCCTGCTCATAGTCGGTGAAATGGGAGAAAAGCAGGTCGGTGTCGGCAATCTCAAAATTGTAACTTGACCACTGGGCCTCGTTCTTCCGGTAAACATCGCCATAGGTGACGTCGCCGCCCCAGATCAGGTCGTAGACGCTGTTTTTCTTTTGCAGATACATGGCAATTCTTTCCAGCCCGTAGGTGAGCTCTACAGACACCGGATTGAGATCGATGCCACCAACCTGCTGGAAATAGGTGAACTGCGTGGCCTCCATGCCGTCGATCCAGACTTCCCAGCCCAGACCCCAGGCGCCCAGCGTCGGGCCCTCCCAGTCGTCCTCCACGAATCGTATATCATGGGCGGCCAGGTCGACTCCGAGCTCAGCCAATGATTTGAGATAGAGGTCCTGGACATCCCCGGGAGCAGGTTTCAGCAGCACCTGGAACTGGTAGTAATGGGACAGCCTGTAGGGATTCTCGCCGTAACGGCCGTCGCTGGGACGAATTGATGGCTCCACGTATGCGGCTCGCCATGGTTTGTCATCCAGGCAGCGTAAAAAAGTGGCCGGATTGAAGGTGCCGGCGCCCACTTCGGTATGGTATGGCTGCATGATGACGCAGCCCTGCGCGGCCCAATAATTCTGCAGGGTCAGGATAATATTCTGGAACGTCGGAAAGTCGGACAAGGCGGGGTTTAATTTTATAGAACGCAGGCATAATTAACAAGCTCTCAGCCGGATGCCAGGCTATTTTAAGCGCAATCCCCTAAAGACGGAGTGAATGGCGTCGTGTTACAATTGACGCCTGATGAAAAGGGCAACGTATATAACAGCATTTCTGATAATTGTGGCGATCCTGTCCGGTTGCGGGGAAACCAGGCACGGTGATGAACCCCGGGAGGACGGCCTGCAGCTCGAAGCCGGTGCGGATATAGCAACCACCGAACAGGGAACCGCGACTACGGCAGCAGACCTGTACACAGCGGCCGATCTGCCGATCGATACCAACCTGCAGCTGGAATTCGAAACAAACCGCCCCGGCACCACCACCCCGGTCAGTTTCAACCTCGAGGGGCCCTGGAAATTCACCAACGGCCCACGAGAGGCTACACTGACCCTGGCTATGTCGGAAAAAGCTATGGCGCCAGAGTCAAAACAATTCCCGGAGGCCTCGGTTGTTGCAGCCTCATCATGGGATCGTGGCGCCAGCGGCGACGAGTACATCTTTCAGTCGAAAGACGACAGCACCCTTTATTCTTATGGCAGGTCCTTCCCTGACGGCCGAGTGACCGTTTACTCGGCGCCTTCGCGAGCCCTGATCTTCCCCATTGCCCCCGGCGACAGCTGGGTCGACAGCTATACCGAGGAAGGCAGTGGCAAGCCGGTGGAGATCACCGCGGAAAACACTTTGCTGGCAAAGAACAGGCTGACGCTGCCGGCCGGGACCTTCAATGCCTGGCTGCTACAGACCAGGGTTACCGCGAAAACCGGGGGCACAACGACCACCACCACCCTGGATTACACCTGGTTCGTCCCCGGCATAGGCCGGGCCGCGGAGATCATCAGCATGCCCAACGAGCACCGGGAAGTCTTTAGCACCGCCAGGGCCTTTTACCGGCTGAAAAGCTACAGGTAGCGGCCGGCTCTCAGGGTCGCCTTGCCCCCAAACTACTCCACCGAAGCCATTGTACTCGGCTCGCACAAGCTGAGGGATGCCGACCGCGTCGTAAATCTATTTACCGCCGAGCGTGGCAAAGTGCCAACTGTGGTCAAGGGCGTGCGTAAGGTCAAATCCCGCTTCGGCGGTCGGCTGGAGCCGTTCACCTACCTGCAGGTACAGCTTCACGAAGGGCGCAACCTGCATACGCTTACCGGAGCCGATACGATCAAGACTCACGCCGTGATCCGTGAAAGGCCAAGTACGCTCCAGGCGGGTCTCGCTTTCATCGACATGCTCAACCGGGTGACTCATGATTTTGAAAAACGGCCGCGTTCTTTCAACCTGCTGGTGCGTTTTTTGAATGAAATGGATGAAGCCACAGCTGGATGCATAGCCCTCACACTGGCCGCAGAACTGAAGTTGCTGTTGCTGTCGGGCTTTCTTCCCCACCTTGAAACCTGTGCCTCCTGTGGCGCGGATGAAAACCTGCCCCGCTTTTCAGCCCAGGTCGGCGGTACGCTTTGCGAAAACTGCAAAGGGGAATCGTTTCAGGTAAACGACCGTACCCTGACAACCATGCGCTTTCTACTGGAAAAACCGCTGGCGGAAGTGACTGGAACCGAGATTGATGAAAACGCGGCACGGGAGACCTGGCGCTGCGTGCGAGAAGTCTGCCGCTATCACCTGGGTACTGATCTTCGAGTTGAACCTTGGTAGGCTAAAATATCGGTTGGCCACGGGCTCTTTTTATTGGCGCTCTGAAGACGCCTGGAGAAATTCGTCGTACGAACTTGTGAATGTATGGTGCCCCTCGGCGTCGCCGGTGGCGACATAGTAGAGGTAGTCTACAGAGGCCGGATGCAGGGCGGCCTTGATTGACTCCACGCCGGGGTTGCATATGGGCCCGGGGGGCAGTCCGGCGTAGAGGCGGGTATTGTAGACTGACGGCGTCGCCAGATCGTCCACGGTGAGGTCCTGCTTCCAGGAACCGATTGCGTACTGGACCGTGGCGTCGATCTCCAGCTTCATGCCGGACGAAAGGCGGTTATAGATAACAGCCGCAACCAGAGGCCGCTCGTCTGGCACCTTCGCTTCGCGCTCGACCATTGACGCCACGATCAGCACCTGGTATTCACTAAGCCCCAGCTCGGCGGAATTTTCCCAACCAAGCATTTCCGTTTCTTTTTTGAAGGAATCCAGCTGTTCGTCGACCAGGCTGGCGGCGTCCGTCTCCGGAGACAGGTCATAGGTACTCGGAAACAGGAAGCCCTCAAGATCCTCTGCGCCGGATGCTCCCCTGAGTGGCAGCGTCCGGCCAGCCGGCGTAGCTGCGGCAATATAGGCTTTTTTGCTGATCGACGTTTTGGTCGTGATCAGGTTGGCGATATCATTGAGGCTGAAACCCTCCGGTATGGTAAGCACACCTTCTGGCGCCTGCAGACCTTGTTGCAGCTTGTTGAGGATGCTATCGATGGACTCGCCGCGCTCAAAACGGTAGGTACCGGCCTTCAGCTTCTGGTCGATGCCAGCCTCGTTGGCCCTGTTCGTGAAATCCTTCTGGCTGTCTATGACATTTTCGTCCACCAGCATGCGGGCGATATCCGCCGTGCTCGTGCCGGGAGAGATGCGGATCGTCGCCTCGCCTTCTTTCTTCGAACCACCACAGGCCGACAATGCCAGGCAGAGAGTGACCGCGACAACCAGCGACGCAGCGGCCGCGACCAGCTTTAAAAGGCTCGGCGCGACAGGATACATTTGGGGATGTCTTCGGGGTGATTTCATTACCGTGCGGTTGAATAACCTTGAATACTATAGCACCAGACGGGAATGATTCGTGTCGCGCTTAATCCTGTTCAAGGCCGGCGCGGTGGCGAAACTCGCCGGATTCCAGATAATCCTGAAGCAGGCAGCAGGCGGCGAGACTATGGGTATTGCTATGGGAAAAACGTCCTTTTTCCGCCGCCATCTTGCTGGTAAAGCGTTCGTCCCAGGTAATCACGGGCACCGTTAACGCTTCACGCAGTGCGTCGACGAAAACCTGTGTCTCCTGAGCCTGGGCACCCAGCTCGCCACTCAGTGAGACCGGCAGGCCGACGACGACAGCAGAAACTTCCTCCTGATCAACGATGCCAGCGATGCCTTTCAACCCCTCCGGCGAAGCGGCAGCCGTGGTGGAATCAAGGGGCCGGACTATGGTGCCGGTGGGGTCGCTGATGGCAACGCCGGTGTGGACGCTTCCGTAATCGAGGGCGAGTATGCGTGATGGAGACATATTTATCGGGATGTCGGGCGAAGATCCTTCGCTTTGTTCAGGATGACATTTCCGCCCAGGATGACATTTCCGGGCAGGTTGACACTTCCGGGCAGGTTGTCCAGCTCAGGCGAGTTTCCGCACAAGCCAGCCCCTGGCCGCGGCCAGCATATCCCCAACCTTGCCCGTGTCGTTACCGCCGCCGCGAGCCATCGTCGGACGGCCACCGCCCTTGCCGCCGACCAGCGGCGCCATTTCCTTGATCAGATCTCCTGCTTTGGCGCCCTTTTCCACCACGGCGTCAGAAAAATTCGCCAGCAGGGTCACGCGACCATCGGCGACCAGCGCCAGGAACACCGC
>JAENWV010000217.1 GCA_016650015.1 Thermoleophilia bacterium
GTCCACGAGCGGGGTAACGGCGTCAACTAGTGGACTCAACCGCCGCGGCTGTCTCTCGCCGCGGTTGGGAAACCTTAGAGAGGCTGGCGAATCGGATCCTGCCTTTGCGGAGCCGGAACGTGAGAACCAAAAGCAAAGGCTAAGCTTGTAGATACTCCCTTTTGGATGGCTTCGGACGCGGGTTCGATTCCCGCCGCCTCCACCATTTTCCAACCTCTTAAAAATGCATTGAGAGAGGCACATTTCTTATCTGAAAGCTTGACGCCTTGCGGGAATTCAACTTCCATGCTCGCGAAGACCACTCGTAACTCTTTGAAGCATTCTCATCTGGTCATACCTACTCTCACAACCGCTCATAATCATGCCTGAACTTACTTACAAAAAACAATTGTCATGCATGAAATTAATTCGGTTAAAATATACCCTTTTTTCTAGGTGTCATCTTCTTTAAAACCCAAGTTATGTTCCTTGGACTTGGCCAAGGCTGCTCAGTGCTGGGGAATATTAACAGGAACAACCTAAGCCACTGGCCTTAAACTTCCTCTTCTTGCTATTGTTGGAATATCGCCTGAAGGGCTGGGGGCTGATATTGGAGAATTTGCATCGTTGGAGTTGTGATGGGGACGGGTATAAACATTGTTAGGCGCCGGCCAGACGAAGCGCATTTACATAGAGAGGAAAAACATGGACTCGCTCGAAACAGACTACGCAGCGGGGCTCCTGGACGCTTGTGAGCCCCCCTGTTTATCGCTCTACCAGCCGACACATCGGCACCGTCCGGAAAACCAGCAGGATCCGATCCGGTTTGGGAACCTCGTGAAGGCACTTAAGGAGTCGCTACTGCAGAAATATCCGATGCGTGAGATCCAGGAGCTCTTGGACCCGTTCCTGGCATTGGCTGGCGACCGCAACTTCTGGAATCACACCCTTGACGGACTGGCAGTGCTGGGTACAAGGGGCATGTTCCGAGTTTACAGACTCCAGCGGCCGGTTGCCGAATTGGTTGTCGTGGCCGATAGTTTCCACACGAAACCTCTGATACGCATACTTCAGTCGGCCGATCGCTACCAGGTCCTCGGCCTGAGTCGGCAGGAGATCAAGCTCTTTGAGGGTAACCGTGACGTCCTGGACGAGATCGAACCGGCTCAGGGAGTCCCGCGGACGATTACCGAGGCGCTGGGAGAAAAACTGACCGAGCCACACGAGACCGTCGCTTCATACGGCGGTGTAGGAGGGTCTCACTCGCCCATGCACCATGGCCATGGAGGAAAAGAGTCCGAGGTGGACATCGATGCGGAACGCTTCTTCCGGGCCGTCGACCGTGGTATTCTGGAGCACCACTCGCGTCCAGCGGCTCTGCCGCTGATCCTGGCGGCGTTGCCGGAGCATCGCCAGCTGTTCCACAAAGTCAGCCACAACCCGTTCCTGCTGGGCGAAGGCATCGATATCCACCCGGATGCCCTGTCCATCGACGAACTCCGCCAGCGCGCCTGGCAGGTCTTTGAGACTCACTATCTGGCACGGCTGGCCGCGCTGGTCGAGGAGTTTGGCAGCGCAAGGTCCAAGGGTCTCGGTGACGAAGATTTAGCGCAGATCGCCAAAGCGGTTGTAGCCGGGCGGGTCGCGACGTTGCTCATCGAAGCCGACCGCGAGGTTCCCGGCCGGATCGACGCCGCGACCGGCGACATCGAGTTTGACGATCTGGCACACCCGAGGGTTGATGACGTGCTCGACGACCTGGGGGCGTTAGCCCTAAAGATGGGCGGACAAGTGGTAATCGTTCCTACCGAGCGGATGCCCACGGAGACGGGGATAGCTGCGATCTACCATTATTGAGGTGGGAGTTACGATGACCCCCGAGAGAATGTGGGCAGGAGACCGAGAAGAAGCGTCATCCCGTGGATCTGCACCGATTGCCCCATTGCTATAAGGTGAACATAAAGGAGGATAAACACATGGACATTCAGATTAACACCGATAGCAGCATTGAGGCTGACGCCGCGCTGGTCCGACAGGTCGAAGCCATGGTGAGGGACACCCTTGACCACTACAGCGAGCAGATCACACGGGTGGAGGTCCACCTTAGCGACGAGAACAGCGACGAGAAGTTTGGCGCTAATGATAAGCGCTGTATGCTCGAGGCCCGTCTCGCCGGCCACCAGCCAATCGCGGTGAGCCATCAGGCGCCGACCCTGGAGCAGGCCGTCAACGGTGCTGCCAAGAAAATGAAACGTTCGCTCGCCAGCACCCTCGGGCGGTTGGACAATCGCTGATGGGCGGAATCTCAATCCGAAGCAATCGGGCCACCAGGGCACTCGTCTCCGGGCACTTGAGAAAGTCAAATCACGGGCTTAGCGGCTCTCCGTCAATCCTGATTGAAGGATAAGAACTCCAGCCGTCGGCTGGGATAGATTTCTCGCGAAGATTATTCAAGGACGAGCCGGGCAGGCTCGTGAACGTTCCATCTATGGAACGCTGAGAAAAGCGGTAAGAAACCACGCGGCTTCGAAC
>JAENWV010000014.1 GCA_016650015.1 Thermoleophilia bacterium
CGCTATCGGTCGAGGCGAAGGCGCTCAAGCGGGCGCTCGGCCACGAGCGTGGCAACGTCATCCTGGAGCTGACCTTCGACGGACAGAAAAAGGCCCATCCGGCGATTCTCAAGGAATACCAGAACGACCCCATCAGCGGCCATCTGCTGCATGTGGATTTCATGGAGGTTCGCATGGACCAGGCCATCGATTCCACAGTGCGCATAGAGCTGACCGGCACCGCCGAGGGCGTGAAAGAGGGCGGCATTCTTGACCATGGTCTGCGCGAGCTGCATATCCGCTGCCTGCCGACCGACATGCCCGGCCATTTCGAGGCCGATGTGTCGGAGCTGAACATCGGTGATTCGATGAGGGTGAGCGAGCTGGCACCGCCTGCCGGCGTCGAGATACTTGATGATCCCGAGGTTCATATCGCCAGCGTGCTGGCGCCGAAGCTGGTCGTCGAAGAGGTAGCCGAGGAAGGCGAGGAAGGCGAGGTTACCGCCGCCGAGGGTGAAGCAGCACCTGCCGGCGAGGAGAAGCCGGCCGAAGGCGGAGGCGAGGAGAAGGGCGAGGGTTAAGCTCCGGCTGGCGATGTTGCCGGGGCATAAACTGCAAAGGGCCAAACTGCGGGAGTCATACTGTCACTGATCCGGCGGTCATCAGGCGTCGAGTTCCTGGTCGTCGGCCTGGGCAACCCGGGCGACGAGTACAGGCAGGCGCGGCATAACGCCGGTTTCATGGTCGCGGAAAGGCTCATCCGCGCCCATGGGTTGAGCCGGCCCAGACGGCGTTACGAGGGCCGCTGGGTAGAGGGCGGGATCGCCGGCCGCCAGGCCGCGGTGCTGATGCCGCAGACCTACATGAACAACTCCGGCGACGCCGTCTCTCTGGCGGCGAAACGCAAGCACATCCCCACCGACCGCATCGTGGTCATCCATGACGACATGGACTTCCCTTTCGGCGTCGTGCGCGTAAAGCAGGGGGGTGGGCATGGCGGGCACAACGGGCTGAAGAGCATCGCGGCGCGGCTGGGTTCCGATGGTTTCAGCCGGGTGCGGGTGGGGATTGGGCGGCCGGATGATTCAGCAGCTGACGCCCGCGACTGGGTTCTAACCCCGTTCGACGTTACCGGGGAAGTTTTGGACAGGGCGCTCGATCGCGCTCTCACCTGCGTCGAAACGATCATCGCCGAGGGGATCGAGGCGGCGATGGGCAGGTTCAACCAGCGGCTGGACGGCGAGGATGAAGCCCAGGCGTGACCTAGATCCTTTTGCTCACTTCTTTTCTGACAGAACATCCAGCTTTTGAAGACCTGACCAGGGCGTTGGGTCAGGACGGCCTTCGCGTTTACGCGCCTTCTTTCTTCCAGGGTTTCCTGTTGGCCGCCATACGCCAGCAGGCCTGGCCCGGGCAGGTGCTGCTGCTGGCGGCGCCGGGGGCCACCGAAGCCGCGAAGCTAGCCGATGACCTGGCCGCCCATGCCGGTGATGTGCCGGTAAGGCTGCTGCCGGCGAGAGGCGCGCTGCTGGGCAGCCGGCTGATACCCTCCTGTCAGGCTGTGGGCCTGAGGCACGCGGCTCTTGCCTGTCTCGGTAGCAGCGAACCCGGCATCGTCGTTGCCGATGTGGCCGCGCTCCAGGAACGCGGCCTCGATCCGGTCCTCTGGCCGGTGCCCCTGACGATCGGCCGGGACAGCGACCCGGGCTTCGACACGGTGGTAGAGCGGCTGGCAGGGCTTGGCTACGAGCGGGTGCAGCAGGTCGAAGACCGCGGTCAGTTCGCCGTACGCGGCGGCATCATCGACTTTTTCCCTTCTACCGGTTCGTCGCCGGTGCGCCTGGAGTATTGGGGCGATGAATTTGATTCCCTCCGGCGGTTTTCACCATATACACAACGGTCACTTCTGCAGGAGGATTCCGTGACGCTTTACGCGGCGGCGGAGCCGTCTGGCATGGTCATCGGGGGCATGCCGGTTGAGGGTACGAAGCAGAAGCCAGACGCGGGAAGTACACCGGACGCGGGAGCGGCGGCAGGCGTGGAGGGGCTGCTGGGGTCAAAAATTTTCCGGGCCCGAGTCTGCCGGATGGACCCGGCTCGCGCCGCCGATTCAATTGCCTCCTTCTGGGAAGACGCCGTTGAGACTTCCTCCGAAGAGGAAACGGCGGTCCATTACCTGTCGCCGGAGGAGCTGGAAGCACAGCTGGAGCAGGCGGGCGCGCCCGGGCGGAAGAAGACGACGACCGGCCTCATCCTCGAAAGCCTGCCCAGCGATCAGCTCTGGTCTTTCAGCGCTACAAGTTTCACCTTCGCTTCTCGCAAGCCGGCCGAAGCGGTACGTCAATTGAGCCAGATGGTCAAGGAAGGCTACCGCGTGTTCATCCATTTTTCGACCGAGGGGGCGGCCCGCCGGGCCGAACACCAGCTCCAGGGCGAGGTGAAACTGCTGTTGGCCGGCGACCTGGTGCCACAGAAACCGGGCGCCTACCTGGTGGTGGCGCCGACGCCGATCGGCTTCATCAGCAGGGAACTGAAGCTGGCGGTCTGCGGCGAACGGTCGCTGATCCGGCCCAGCCGCGCCGCCCGCAGCCAGCAGCTGACCATCGCCGGCCGGGCCATAATGAGTTTCCGCGATCTGACGCCCGGCGACTTCATCGTCCATGAGGACCATGGTGTCGGCGTATTCGAGGCAGTCGAGACCAAGACCGTCACCGGCGTTACCCGCGACTACCTGCACCTGCGCTTCAAGGGCGACGATCGGCTTTTCGTGCCCCAGGAGCAGATTTCCAAAGTTTCGCGCTACGTTGGCGCGCAGGCGGGCGAGCCGCCTCTCAACAAGCTGGGCGGCCGCGCCTGGGAGCTGGCACGGTCCCGGGCCCGCGGAGCCGCTCAGGAAATGGCGGGCGAGCTTCTGCAGCTTTACTCGGTGCGGCAGAGCCTGCCGGGCCACGAGTTCGGCCCCGACAACCAGTGGCAGATGGAGCTGGAGGCGGCCTTCCCCTACGAGGAGACTCCCGACCAGGCGACCGCCATCGAGGACGTCAAGGACGACATGGAGTCGCCGCATCCCATGGACCGGCTGATCTGCGGCGATGTCGGCTACGGCAAGACCGAGGTGGCGCTGAGGGCGGCGTTCAAGGCGGCCTCCCAGGGCAAGCAGGTTATGATGCTGGTGCCGACCACCATCCTGGCACTGCAGCATTTCAACATTTTCAAAGAGCGCTTCGCGCCGTATCCCGTGAACGTGGAGATGATCTCGCGGTTTCGCTCCCAGTCCGAGAGCCGCCATATCGCCGCGGCTTTCCACAAGGGCGAGATTGATGTGCTGATCGGTACCCACCGGCTGCTTTCCACCGACGTGGCGCCCCACGACCTGGGGCTGGTCATCGTCGACGAGGAGCAGCGCTTCGGCGTGTCCCAGAAGGAGATGCTCAGGCAGCTGCGGCTGCAGGTGGACGTGCTCAGTCTCTCGGCGACGCCGATACCGCGAACTCTGCAGATGTCGCTTTCCGGCATCCGGGATATCTCCATCATGGAGACGCCGCCAGCGGGGCGTTATCCGATCCGCACTTACGTGGGCGAGTACGATGACGAGGCGGTGTCGCAGGCGGTGACGCGCGAGATCGAACGCGGTGGCCAGGTCTTCTTCCTCCATAACCGGGTTGAGAGCATCCGGGAGAAGGCGGAGGAGCTGAGGGGGCTGATTCCGGGCGTCAGGCTGCTGGTGGCCCACGGACAGATGCCGGAGAAGGAACTGGAGACGGTGATGATCTCGTTCCTGGAGCGCGAGGTGGACCTGCTGGTCTGCACCTCCATCATCGAGAGCGGGCTCGATATCCCCACGGCCAATACCCTGATCGTCGACCGGGCCGACCTGCTGGGGCTGTCGCAGCTCTACCAGATCCGCGGGCGCATCGGGCGTTCGGACAAGGTAGCCCACGCCTACCTGTTCTATCCGCCTTACGCCGAGCTGACCCGCGAGGCCATGGCGCGGCTGTCGACGCTCAGCGATTACACGGAGCTGGGCTCGGGCTTCCGCATCGCCATGCGGGACCTGGAGATCCGCGGCGCCGGCAACCTGCTGGGCGACGAGCAGTCGGGGCACGTGGCCGCCGTGGGTTTCGAGATGTACTGCGACCTGCTCAGGAAGGCGGTGGCCGAGCTGCAGGACCAGCCGGTCGAAGAGCTGAAGGCCGCCCGGCTGGAGGTGGATGTGGACGCCTACATCCCGGCGGACTACATTCCCTTCGAGGCGGCGCGCATCGATGTGCACCATCGCATCGCCGGTGCCCGCGACGGCGAAAGGCTGGAGCTGGTCGCCGCCGAGTTGCGCGACCGTTTCGGGCCGGTGCCGGATGTGGTCGAAAACCTCCTCAGGATGCAGGAGATCAGGCTGAAGGCCGGGGTTCTCGGTGCGGCGTCGGTCACCTTCCGCAAGGGACGCCTGGAGCTGGGGGATATCAGGCTCGACGGCGTTCAGCGCCAGGCGCTGGAAGAAGCGGGACACAAGTTCGTCTACCATCCGCTCAGGCGGCTCCTGGTGCTCTGGCCGCCGGAGTCCGAAAACGGCCTTTCTGTTATCAAGAGAGCGCTTGATGCTATAATTGATAGTCTTTTTACACCAACAGCAAAGCTATAGTTTGATTGGAGATATCAAATGATCAAGAAACTGCTCCTGGTAATGTTCATGCTGACACTGGCGCTGGCCTGGGCTGGCTGCGGCGGCCTGCCCAAGAGCGCCGTCGCCGAGGTGGATGGCAAGGTCATCACGCGGGAGGACCTGGACCGGGCGATCGAGGACCTGAAAGGCCAGTACGGCGAGAGCCTGCCCGCGAGCGATACTCCCGAGTACACCGAACTGCAGAAGCAGGTCGCCGAGCGTCTGGTCAACGAGGAGATCCTCTGGTTCGAGGCTGAGAAGATGAACCTGGACGTCACCGATGAGGAGATCAACAGCCAGATAGAACAGTACAAAGAGCAGTCCGGCGGCGAAGAGGGCTTCAATCAGAAGCTCCAGGAGAACAACACGACCCTCGACCGGCTGAAAGACCAGGTGCGCAAGAGCCTGCTGTTCCAGAAGATCTATCCCGAGGTGACCAAGGACGCGGCGCCGGTGACCGACGAGCAGGCGCTCAAGTACTACAACGAGAACCCGGACCAGTTCAAGAAGCCGGAGACCAGGAACGTGCGCCATATTCTCGTCGCCGACGAGGCGACCGCCCTCCAGGTGAAGGCCAGGCTTGACGCCGGCGAGGATTTCACCGCCCTGGCGAAGGAGCTTTCAACGGACCCCGGCAGCAAGGACAAGGGCGGCCTCTACGAGAACCTGCCCACCGAGAACAGCGGCATGGCGGCGGAGTTTGAAAACGCGGCCAAGGCGCTGGGCGCCGGGCAGACCTCCGGACCGGTGAAGTCGTCCTTCGGCTTCCATATCATCCGGGTCGACAGTATCACTCCGGCGGGAGTGCTGACCTTCGACGAGGTCAAGGAAGAGCTGAAGCAGAATCTCGCCACGGAGAACCAGCGCACGGCCTTCGAGGCGTGGTTCGAGGAGATCAAGAAGCAGTACGCGGACAAGATCGAATACGCCGAGGAGTTCAAGCCGACTCCGACCACTCCGACCACGGCAACAACGGCAACCACGGCGACAACGGCGACGCAAGCCCAGCCGACGCCGTAGCGTATAACTATAGAAGTAAACTCCAGGGGCGCAAGCGAAGCTTGCGCCCCTGTTTGTTTGCCGGCCGAACGATTAACGCGAACGCGGGAGATTGCTGGTGACCACAGGCAACGAGGAAATGAGAGACGAAAAACTTGCGGCTACCCTGCTCGAGCTGGACCAGGTCGTGCGCCGGCTTCGGCGTGATTGCCCCTGGGACCGCGAACAGAGCGTCGAGGACATCGTCACCCATACGCTCGAGGAGACCTTCGAGCTGATCGACGCCGCCCATGCCGGGGATGGCGGCGAAGTCACCGGTGAGCTGGGCGACCTGCTTTTTCACATATTCTTTCTGGCCCACCTCGCCGAGGAAAACGGCTGGGGAGATCTCGCCGGTATCACCCGAGGCATTATCGAAAAGCTGGTGCGCCGCCATCCCCATGTCTACGGGGACAAGACGGCCGCGAATGCCAGCGAGGTAGTGGAGCGCTGGGAGCGCATCAAGCGCGACCAGGAGGGGCGCGAGGGAATATTCCACGACGTGCCCTCGTCGTTGCCGGCGGCGCTCTACGCCCAGCGGCTGCAGGCGCGCGCCGCGGCCGTAGGCTTCGACTGGGACCGCCCGGAACCGATCTTCGCTAAAATCGAAGAGGAGACCGCCGAGCTCAAGGAAGCCCTGGAAGCGGAAGAACCCCAGCTGGAGGGAACCGACAAAAAGCGCGGGACCGACACGGAGGCATATCACGAAGTCGGCGACATGCTGTTTGCCGTGGTGAACCTGGCGCGCAAGCTGCGGGTGGATCCGGAGCTGGCGCTCAGAAGCGCCGGCGGCCGCTTCCAGCAGCGGCTGGAGCTGGCCTCGCAACTGGCGGCGGCGGCGGGAGAGGACTTTAGCCGGTTGCCTCAGGACCGTCAGGAAGAATATTATCAGCAGGCCAAGAGCTAATTAGGGGACGTCCCTGTATGGTTGTTCGTTATCTACCAGGAGGTTAATCAAATGTCGATGATCATCGATCTGCTGGCGCGCCAGATTCTGGATTCCCGCGGCAATCCCACTATCGAGGTCGAGGTCGAGCTGGCCGACGGCTCCACCGGCCGGGCCTCCGTACCCTCGGGAGCGTCCACCGGCACTTTCGAGGCGGTTGAGCTGCGTGACGGGATCAAGAAGCTGTATGGCGGCAAGTCAGTTTACAAGGCCGTCGACAACGTCAACAACGATATCGCCGAGGAGATCGTCGGCCTCGATTCCAGCGCCCAGCGCGAGATCGATCAGGCCCTGATCGATCTGGACGGCACCGCGAACAAGGGCAAGATCGGCGCCAACGCCATCCTCGGGACTTCCCTGGCGGTAGCCCACGCGGCGGCGGAGAGCGCTGGCCTGCCGCTCTGGCAATATCTGGGCGGCGTCGGCGCCTACATGATGCCGGTGCCGATGATGAACATCCTCAACGGCGGCGCCCACGCCGACAACAACGTCGACATCCAGGAGTTCATGTGCGTGCCGGTGGGAGCCAGGACTTTCGCCGAGGCGCTGCAGATGGGCTCCGAGGTTTTCCACGCCCTTAAAGCCGTACTGCAGAAAGACAACCTGAGCACCGCCGTCGGCGACGAGGGTGGCTTCGCGCCGAACCTCGGTTCCAACAGCGAGGCGGTTGAGTACATCATCAAGGCGGTCAAGAAGGCCGGCTACAAGCCGGGCCAGGACGTGGCTATCGCTATGGATCCGGCCTCGAGCGAGTTCTACAAAAAGGGGAAATATGTGCTGGCAGGCGAGGGCCGCACCCTGACTCCGGCGCAGATGGTTGACTACTACGCCGACCTCGTCAGCAGCTATCCCATCGTTTCGATCGAGGACGGCATGGCCGAGGATGACTGGAAGGGCTGGAAACTGCTGACCGAAAAAATCGGCAGCCGAGTGCAGCTGGTGGGTGACGATCTCTTCGTCACAAACACGGAAAGATTAAAAAGAGGAATTGACGGAAAAATAGCCAATTCTATCCTGATCAAAGTGAACCAGATCGGTACCCTGTCGGAGACCCTCGACGCCGTGTCGATGGCCACCGCGGCGGGTTATACGGCAGTTATCTCGCATCGTTCCGGCGAGACAGAAGACACCACTATTGCCGACATCGCCGTGGCCACCAACGCCGGCCAGATCAAGACCGGAGCTCCGTCGCGTACCGACCGGGTTTGCAAATACAACCAACTGTTGCGCATTGAGGAGCAGCTGGGCGATGTGGCTCGCTATCCAGGCGGGTCGGTTTTTCCCCAGGCCCAGTAGCTCGGCGCGGTAAGGAAGGCCCGAGGCCTTTCTTGCGGCAGAGCGGTATCAGCATCCGCTTGAACCAACCGGGAGCTCCGGGGAGCCGGATGTTGAGGTTGTGATACCCGTATATGGCCGCTGGGCGGTATGCCGTCCTGTTCCCTGATGCCCGTGCAACGACCGTGCCTTGGCGCGGGATACGGGATATGAGGAAAAGGAGGTGTTGAATGTCGGGCAACAACATGATTGAACTCACGGACGCGAACTTCGGATCCGAGGTGCTCCAGTCAGATATCCCCGTTATTGTCGATTTCTGGGCCGAGTGGTGCGCGCCTTGCCGGATGGTTTCGCCTGCCATGGAGGAGCTTGCTGGGGAAATGGCCGGGCGGATCAAGGTCACCAAGCTGAATGTTGACCGCAACCGTGAGACGGCGGCGAAATACGACATCATGAGCATCCCCACGGTCATCCTTTTTATAGGGGGCGAAGTGAGCAGGCAGGTCGTGGGTGCGCTGCCGAAGGAATCGATTATCAAGGAACTCGGGTTGCTGGAGCGGGAGGCACTCGACTGAGACCCTGACCGGCAGTCCGCCGGGAAAGCTGTAAAGGCAGCCGGGTCGGGAATCAGCAATCGGCTGAAGCAGGAATCAGCAATCGGCTGAAGTTTGGGTGGTAGGAACAGATTTAACGGGCGGGTCTTTTGTGCGGCGTTTTATGGATATGGCGCGCAATCGTGCCGCCCGTTGCTGTGCTAGAATTATTCTGTAATGAACTGTGTCAATCATCCTTCCGTTGAAACAAATGTTTCCTGCAGTAACTGTGGCGACCCGATTTGTCCGGACTGCATGGTATATACGCCTGTGGGCGTCAAGTGCTCCGACTGCGCCCGCATGCCGAAATCGGCGTTGGTCAGGATCAAGCCGGAGCGGCTGGCGCTGACGGTGCTGGCCGGGCTGGGCACCATGGCGGCCGGCGGTTATGTCTTCGGGCTGGTGATCTCGATGATCAGCTTCTTCGCGATCTTCGTGGCTTTCGGTCTTGGTGCAGGCGTCGGAGAAGCTGTTTCGTGGGCGAGTGGCCGCTATCATGGCAGCGGGCTGGCGGTCTGGGCGGCTGTCTGCGGCGTGCTGGGGGTCGTCTTCGGGATCTGGAGCGTACGCACCGGTTTCAACTTTACGCCGCTAGCCTTGAGGTTCGCCCTGACCGGCTATAGCTTCTGGGGTTTCGTCTGGATGGCGGCCGCTGCCTTCGGCGCCTGGCAGCGCAACGCCTAGTCGCGTCGGCTAACTTTCCAGGTCCGCCTGTTCCTCGGCATAAATCGCATTGATCCGCTGCATGTTGACGATGATGAAGTCGGGCTCGTCGATGATCAGGCCGGAGGAGCGATCGTAGACGTGGGGCTCGGAAAGGGTGAAGCGATCCAGGGGCAGTGAGTTCAGGAAGTCGGAGGCACGCCGTGACGAGGAGCGGGTGTCGACGCTCCAGGAGGCAATGCCGATGATCTTCAGGCCTTCCGAATAAACGGTCACCTTGTACTGGCGGCCACTGGTATCCACCTGGAATTCTTCATGTAAATTATCTGAGTTATCCGGCACTCTGCCTCCCCTGTTTATTTGCCCTTGAGCGGATCAGGCTTGATCAGACCAATGTCTGGTGGTCAGGCTCCCACCGAAGCCCGTTCCCGCTTTCTGCCTCTGGGCGCGTCTTCATTTTCCCACTTGCCACAGCGCCCTCCCCAGCGGGCCAGGGTCTTGCCCTCCACCTTGATTCTTACGACCTCGCAGGTATTGGAACAGCCGTTGCAGCCGAAGGTCGAGGTGTCGTAAACCAGGCCGCTGACGTCGAAGCCCTTGAAGCTAGTCTCGCCGGGCTCCAGTTCCATCTCCATGGCAAGAATGGCGCTGCCGATGGCGCCCATCACGTTATGGTGCGTCGGGATGACGATCTCCATGCCGAGAGCGTCCTCGAAGGCGCGCTTCATGCCGGCGTTGGCCGCCACGCCTCCCTGGAAGACCACCGGCGCCATGAGCTCCTTGCCCTTGCTGAGATTGTTCAGGTAGTTGCGCACCAGGGCGTGGCAGAGCCCGTAAATGATGTCCTCGACGGCGACGCCCACCTGCTGCTTGTGGATCATGTCCGATTCGGCGAACACCGAGCAGCGGCCGGCGATATGGGCCGGGCTTTCGGAGCGCACTGCATAGCTGCCGAAATCCTCGATCGGGATGCCGACCCGGGCCGACTGGTGGTCGAGGAAAGAGCCGGTGCCGGCGGCGCAGACCGAGTTCATGGCGAAGTCGGTGACTACGCCGTCACGGAGGATGATCAGCTTGGAATCCTGGCCGCCGATCTCCAGCACGGTGTTGACATCCGGGACTACCTGTGAAGCGGCGACCGCGTGGGCGGTGATCTCGTTCTTGACCACATCGGCGCCGACGATGATGCCGGTCAGGTGCCGGGCGCTGCCGGTGGTGCCCACGCTGCGGACCTCGATTTCCTGGTCCTCGAGCAGGGCGACAAGCTCCTTGAGCCCCTCCTGCACAGCCTTGATCGGCTGGCCCTGGGTGCGGCGGTAGATGGCCGCCAGTACGCTGGCGTGTTCATCGAGAATGACGAGGTTGGTGCTCACCGAACCTACGTCGATTCCCAGGTAGCCTGTCTTTGCCGGTATGTCCAATGTATCTCCTTTTGACATGCTTTAGATCTTGCTCAAGCTCGGCTGTTTTGTTGCTGCGTCTGTTGCCGTGGCCGCGCCTGCCAATGCCAGCTTGCTGCCGCGGCGGGCGACCAGCAGATCCACGAACGCTTCCACCCGCGTGACCAGGCCGGCGCGTCCGGTCTGTTCGTCAAAGGCGAGCGTCAGTACGGGGATGTCGTGCTCCCGCTGTACCTTGGGGATGATGCTGGTGGCGATGTTCTCCGGCATGCAGCCGAAGGGTAGCAGCTGGATTATTCCATCAAAGCCCCGCTCGGCCATCAGCACGATGCTGCCGATGGTCTCGCGCCCCTCGCCGCCGACATTATGGCTCAGGTATGGCGCCGCCTTCTCTTCCACCAGTTGTTTGGGGAAGCCATAGATCTTGTTGTCCCGGTTGGGGGCGATCCAGTCGGTCACCCAGACGCTACGTTCAATGTAGACGCCCATGGGCCCCAGTATCTCCTCAAGGCCGAAATTGCTGAACGGCTCGAGCAGCAGAAAAAACTCGCCGACGATGCCCACCTTGAGCACTTCGCGGTCCAGGTCCTGGTCCACGGCATCGATGATGGCCAGAGATTCCCGGGCGCCCTCCTCTATCTCTTCGGGGGTGTAGGCCGGGACCAGCACCTGCTCGGCCTCCTTCAGCGCCCGGGTGGTGTCGCCACGGTTGACCTCATAGGCGCGGACCTGCAGCGAGCGCTTATAAATTTCGTCAAAGGCGCGCCCCTTGGAGAAGGAGGCCTTGAGGGTTTTCCAGAGTTTCCGGATACTTAAACCCGGCGACAACGATTCGAAAGTCTTGTAAAAAGCCCACTTGCCGTCATCGAAAGGTTCCAGCATGATGAACTTGAAGTCGTAGCCCAGGTCGCGCAATATGCGCTCCTCGACGATGCCGTAATAGCCGAAACGGCAGGGGCCATGCCCGCCGGCCATTATCAGCGTATCGGCGCCGAGTTCCAGTGCCTCGACAAAATTGCCCACGTTGATCTTCAGCGGCAGGCAGGCGAACTCGGGGCTGTGCTTGGCGCCGATGGTCAGCGTTTTGGTCGTTGTCGGCGGCGGCTTTACATAGTCGACTCCCAGCCGCTCGAAGAGGTCGTCGAGCATCCAGTGCAGGTGGCCCATGTGTGGGCAGCTGACCTTCATCAGGCCACCGCCTCGGCTTTTGTCTTCTTCCGCATCAGCATGTCGGTGAACGCCTCGATGCGGGTAACCAGACCGGCTTCGCCACTGTGTTCGTCGATGGTCAACGACATCAGCGGCACCTTGTGCATGCGTGCCCGGTGCTCGATCAACACCTGAACCAGCGAATCCGGGCCACAGGCGAAGGCCAGCACGTATATAACGCCGTCGACCAGATTATTCCCGGTCCAGTGGTTGATTGCTCCCATGATCTCTTTTTCGTAGGTCCAGTAAAGCTGCTTGGGTACGTCGGTGGCGGCCTGCATCAGCACGTGATGGTCGGTCATCTCCGGCACCACCAGCTCGGCGCCCATCTCCTCGAGGCGGGCGACGAGGTTCTGGGTAATATAGCCGTCATAAATATTGTAGGGATGGCCGAGTAGGCCGATGCGCTTGCGCTTGTCCTTGGGGGCCTTCCAGCGAGTCCGGTTTAGGCGGCTGGCCGGCAGCATGTCCAGGGGCTTGTGGCCGTTGACCAGGCTTTCCTGGTAGCGGCTCTGGGCCAGCCGGGCGGTTTCCAGCGCTGCTACGGCGTCCATGATCCCCACGCCGAATTCCTCGCGGGCGAAATTGATCAGCTGCCACTTGAACTCACTGGGCTTTTCGCGCTGGTTGAGCTTGGGAGTGAGTAACGGCGGCAGCTCCAGCTGGTCGGCCACGGCGGCGACCATGTCCGGCAACCCCAGGAACTTGGGGCAGGTGTATTCCCGCTCCTCGACGCTGACCACCCGTGGCACGAACAGGGCGTCTACCTTGCCCCGGAGCGCCATGCAGTGACCGTAAAAGGCTTTTACCGGGACACAGAGCTCGTTCTCCGCGACCTCGACTCCCCAGGAAAGGATCTGCTTGTTGGTCAGCGGCGAGGTCTCGACTTCCAGTCCGAGCTCGGCCAGGAAAGTCTTCCAGAAGGGAAGATATTTATAGTAAAGAAGCGATCTGGGGATACCTACGCGCATGGCTCCGGTTTATTTGGGGAAAAGGGACGTCTGTTCCATCCTCTGTTTGAGGTTGGCAGCCTGTTCGATCTTGCCTGGAAACATCCCATAAAAAGTGCCTGTTTATACCGGAATATCCGATAAAACAACGCCAATAATATTAAGGCATTTCCGGTTTTATAGCAAAGGTTGCGGTAGCGGGGCATCAGTCGGTGCCCTCGCTGCCGTGGTCCTTGCCGGCGTCTTCCCCGGGTTCATCCTCGACTTCATCCTCCAGCTCCCGGACGCCGGTCCTGATCTGATCGAACTTGAGGCCCTCACGGAGCAGGCAGGCGCTGCCTACGCCGAGGCCGATGGAACCCTCGATCATCTGCAGCCCCACCG
The DNA here is from genome assembly GCA_016650015.1 of Thermoleophilia bacterium. Taxonomy (GTDB): domain Bacteria; phylum Actinomycetota; class Thermoleophilia; order BMS3ABIN01; family BMS3ABIN01; genus JACRMB01. The sequence continues at coordinate 13,098 of JAENWV010000014.1, forward strand.
AAAAGGCGATGGCCATGGTCGTGGGGATGCCGTATGTCGCGGTCAGCGGTATGACCGTCGCCAGCTGGAAGACGCCCACATTGCCCGGCGTGGCGGGCAGGGCGCCGGCGACGTTGATCAGGATCAGCAGCAGCAGCGCCCCCAGCATGCCGATGTAGCCCAGGTGGAAGGCGTAGAGTGAAAAATAGACGGCGACCAGCTGGGACATCCACGATGCCGCCGTGGTGCAACCGATAGCCGCGACGCGACCCGGGCTGCGAAGCACCTTCTGCCCCTCGCTGAAGCGGGCGATGACGCCAAACAGCTTGAAGCTCATCCGCCGCCACCAGGGATGGTGCTCCTCCTCGAGGCTGGCGCGCGCCTGCTCGGCGCCTTTCTGCAGCTTCTCCCGTTTGACTTCCAGCACGATCATCACCAATGCGAAGAAAAAGCTGATGGTCAACAGGACGATGGCGCCCTTGCCCGCCCAGCCTGGCAAATCCATGTGGACGACGCCATAGATGACGATCATCGCCATGGCGACGCCGTCGAACACCCGTTCCAGCACGATCGTGCCGAAAACGGTGGACCGGGAGACCGGCTGGCCCCGCAAACCCTGCCGGCGGCTGACGACAAAGGCCCGGGCCAGCTCGCCGACCCGTGCCGGGATGACCAGGTTCACCAGGAAGCCGATCATCAGCCCGGATATCAGGTCACGCCAGCGCCCCCGGACGCCATCGAAGGTGTAGTCGTAGATGAATTTCCAGCTGGCCGCCTTCAGCATGATCGAGGCGAGATTGGCCAGCAGCGCCAGCAGGACGTAGGTCCAGGCGACATTGGTGAAAGCGCTGACCAGTTCGTCGTATTCCACATGGAAGACCAGGGCATAGATGACGATAGCCAGCGTCAGCAGCTGGAGTCCGTAGCGGCGCACCGCCCGAAAAATCTGTTTCATGACCGGCTCTTTTTGCGCGGCGGCATTTTCTGAATTCAAAATGCTGCTTCCTCCTCCATCATCTGCTCCACGGTGACGAACTTGAGCCCACGCGCCCTGGCGTTCCTGATTATTTCAGAAAGGGCTGCGACTGTCTGCGAGCGGTCCTCTTCGCCGGGTCCGCTCCAGCCGTCGTGCAGCAGCAGAATGCGGCCGGGACGCAGGAGCTCGTCAGTGCGGGAGACGATCGCTTCCACGCCGGGTGAGGCCGTATCCCAAATGCCCTTGGACCAGCCGGTCACACGGTAGCCGCGGCGGCTGATGGCGCGATGGGCGGCCGGGCTCAGCCAGCCATGGGGCGCCCGGAAGAGCGTCGCCGGATCGTTGACGCCGGCGTCGCGGAAGGCCTGGTCGGCGGCATCCAGCTGAGCCAGCGCTTCGCCGCCGCCGGCGAACATCATGATGCTGTGGTCGTCACCGTGGTTGGCGATACGGTGGCCTTCCACCTCGATGCGCTTGACCAGATCCGGGAAGCGCCGGGCGTTCTCACCCAACACGAAAAAAGTCGCGGTCGCGCCCTCTTTTTTCAGGACGTCCAGTATCTGTCCGGTGTAAGGCGGCCGCGGACCGTCGTCGAAGGAGAGAGCCAGGCGGTTGCCGTCGGTGCGGCCGCTATAGAAGACCCTGCCGGTCAACGGGAAGTTTGGCACGAGGAATGAATAGAGGAAAAGCCCGTCAGCGGCGGCGCCGGCCGCCAGCAGCGTTTTGGCGAGCCGCCGGTGTCCGCGATGATGAAATAGCCAGTGGGAAACAGCAGCCACAAAGAGGAAGAAGCTGCCGGCCAGGAAGCCCAGGACTGACAGGGCCCCGCGCTTATTCATTCAGCGCGTAGACTTTCTCCGCTAGCGGTTCTTCCTTGAAAACGCTGAGGTTATGTCCGAGCAGCTCCAGGTAGTACTGCTCAACCCGGGTCGCCACCAGGTCCCAGGAAAAGGAATCGATCGCCGTCCGGCGGCCTTCATCGCCCAGGCGCCGGCGCAGCTCGGGATCCTTGAGCAGCCGGAGGAGAGCCTCGGCAAATCCCGCGGCCTCGTTTTCCGGCACCAGGATGCCCTGCCTGTTGTCTTCCATCACCAGGCGGTAGCCGTTGATGTCTGATGCGACAATCGGTGTCGCCGACGCCATGGCTTCCAGCAGCACCACGCCGAAAGACGCCTTGGTGCAGGGAGTACAGTAAATATCCGCCGAGGCGTAATAATTGGGGCGGCCGCCGTTGATCAACCCGGCGAAGTGGATGTCCCTGGCGAGCTTCTTGTCCATCACGCTGCGATAGTACGGCCGCAGGGGGCCGTCGCCGACGACAATCAGCCGGCAGTTGTCAAACTGCTGCCTGACCAGCCGGAACGCTTCGAGCATGGTCTTGAGCCCGTTGCGCGGGTCGAAGCGCCCGACGAAGAGGATGTTCAGCTTGCCGTCGTCGAACTCGGGCAGCACCGGCGAGTCCGGCCGGAAATAATCGGTGTCGACGCCGTTGGGGATGACTCGGTACTCGGCTTCGAAGTAACGCGAAAGCGCCTCGGTGCAGGCATCGGACACCACGATTCTGCCGTCCATCATGTCCATGTGCTCCATGGCTTTCTTCTTCAGCATGCCGTAACCACGGCTGCGGTCGAAATAAGTGTGAAAAGTGCCGACAGTCACCGGCGCGTTGGAACGGCGGATGGCCACCAGCGGCAGGATCGGCGTCAGAGGCGAATGGGCGTGGATGACGTCGAACTTCTCCCGCTCAAAGAACTTCTGCAGGCTATCACCGAGGCCGCGGCCCAGGGTCACCCGGGCAAAGGAGCCGTTGGAGTAAATGGGGATGCCCTTGCCGAACCGTTCCACGTTGAAGGTGAGGGGTTCGTCCGGGTAATGATGGTGCTTGCGCGGCTTGAGGTTGTGGGTGATGACCGTCACGTCGTGGCCCTTTTTGCCAAGGGCTCCCGCGAGGTTGTGCACATGCTCGGTGATGCCACCGAGCAGCGGATAATAATACTCAGATACCAGAGCTATTTTCATATTAAGAAATAGTACCCCCGCCGCCAAAGCGCGAAACGGTACGAATGGTCAGATTTAGTCGAATTCCATAAGTTTCCGCTTTGGATTTTACAAGAAAAGGCCGGTTTTTGCCACCGCCAGCCGGGAATCAGGGCTGCGGAACCGCCCTTTTGCTATACTATTAAGTCGATTTGCACCTTTTTGGTGCCGAAGGAGGAATGATTCCAGTTGCCAATTTATGAATACCGGTGTCTCAAGTGCGGGCACCAGTTTGAAAAGCTGCAGAAAATCGCCGACCGGCCGGTCGGTCGTTGCGAGAAATGTAATGAACGGGTCACCCGGGTCTTCCATCCGGTAGCCATCCATTTCAAGGGTAGCGGCTTCTATTCGACCGATTACGGCAAGAAGGGCATCAAGGCCCCGGCAAGGACGGAAAAAAATTCCGGCGACCAGCCTAAAGAGAAGAATGACAATAAGCTCCAGAAGAAAGCGGCCACCGGCAGCAAGGAGAACTGAGCCGGCGCCTTGAAAATTCTGGTCACCAATGATGACGGGATTTTTTCGCCCGGTCTGTACGCGCTCAAGCAGGCCCTGGAGCGCACCAGCCAGGTGGCTGTCATCGCCCCTGACAAGAACCGCAGCGCCATCGGCAGGGGCATTACCATTGGTGAATCCCTCGACGTTCAGGAAGTGCCCTTTCCTGACGGCAGTATGGGTTATTCGGTGGACGGCACGCCGGTGGACTGCGTCAGGCTGGCGTCTCTGGGCTTTCTCGAATGGCAGCCCGACATCGTGGTGTCCGGCATCAACCTCGGGCCCAACCTGGGCGACGACATCACCTATTCCGGCACCGTGGCGGCCGCCTTCGAGGGCATCATGCTGGGAACTCCCGCCATCGCTGTCTCCATCGAGCGGCCCGGCGGCTGGAAAGCCATAGGCAACGAGGGCACTTTTTACTTCGATACCGTCGCTACTTTTACAGCCAAGCTGGCGAAGAAGATCCTCGACAACGGCCTGCCCGGACCGGTCCTGCTCAATATCAATTCGCCGAATCTGACCGCGGACCGGATCAGGGGCGCCGCGGTGACCAGGCTGGGAAAACGTATCTATCGCGACCAGCTGGTGGAGCAGGACCCCGGCGCCAATGGCGGCAAGCGCTACAAGATTTATGGCGACGACCCTTCCTATCACGAAGAGGAGGGCACCGACTTCCACGCCCTGTCCGAAGACATGATCTCGGTGACGCCGATCCATTTCGCCCTGACCAACCTGGCGGGGATGGAGCTGATCCGCAACCTGGGACTGGACGCCCTGCTGGACAACGGCCACGAGTCAGGCTGAGGCAAGCTCATGGATTTGGTTAAAAAATGTTATCGGGGTTTTCTGTTTGACCTGGACGGGACGCTGATCGACACCACCGAACTGATCACCGTCTCGTTTCGCCACGCCGCCCTCGAGGTTCTGGGAGAGCTCAGGCCGGACGAGGTGTTGATGGCCAACGTCGGGCAGCCGCTGATGAAGCAGATGGAACTTCTCGGCGGCGACAAGGCGCGGGAATTATATGACAGTTACCGGGAGTTCAACCACGCCAAACATGACGAGTACATCCGCACTTACCCCGGCATCAATGAACTGCTCGAGCAGCTCCGGGTCCGCGGGGCGAAGCTGGCGGTCGTGACCTCCAAGAGCCGCCATTCGGTGGACATGGCCTTTCACAGCATCCCGATCGAGCATTTTTTCGACACGGTTGTTACCACTGACGACACCGATAATCACAAGCCACATCCACAGCCGTTGCAACTGGCGATGCGGCGCCTGGACGTGCTGCCGGACGAGTCGGTTTATATCGGCGACAGCCCTTTCGACATGCAAGCGGGGCACGCCGCCGGGGTGGCGACCGCCGCCGTCGGCTGGGGCATGTTCACGCCGGTGCGCCTGAAAGAGCTCGAACCCGACTTCTTTTTCGAGAAGCCGGATGAGATACTAGGACTCTGCCCCGAGGGCAGTCCCAACCAGTAGGAACGTGGATGTCATCCTCGGGCATGTCGTCCTGAGCGAAGCGAAGGATCCAGCATGAACAAGCAAACGGGTAAGGTTTATCTGGTCGGCGCCGGTCCTGGTGACCCCGGCCTGTTTACACTGAAGGGCGTGGAATGTATGCGCCGCGCCGACGTCATCGTCTACGACTATCTGGCCGGCAAGCCACTGCTCGGTTACGCCGCGCCGGACGCCGAGCTAATCTACGTGGGCAAGAAGGGCGGCGACCACACAATGCAGCAGGAAGACATCTGCCAGCTGCTGGTGGACAAGGGGCTGGCGGGGCACGTCGTCACCCGGCTCAAGGGCGGCGACTCCTTCATTTTCGGCCGCGGCGGGGAAGAGGCGCTGGCCCTGCACGAGGCGGGAGTTCCCTTCGAGGTCGTTCCAGGCATTTCTTCAGCCTACTCCGTACCCGCTTACGCCGGCATCCCGGTGACGCACCGGGGGCTGACAACCGACGTGGCATTTATCACCGGCCATGAGGATCCCACCAAGGAAGAGTCAACTATCAAGTGGGACAAGATTTCGACCGGCATCGGCACGCTGGTTTTTCTCATGGGCGTCAAGAATCTGCCCTACATCGTCAGTAATCTGACCGCCAACGGCCGCGATCCGCAGACGCCGGTGGCGCTCATCCGCTGGGGCACGACCCCGCGGCAGGAGACGCTCACCGGCACGCTAACAAATATCGTTGAACTGGTAAAAGAGCGCGGTTTTAAGGCGCCGGCGATCACCATCGTCGGCGAGGTCGTGTCCCTGCGGGAGAAGCTGCGGTGGTTCGAAGACCGGCCGCTGTTTGGCAAGCGTGTCGTGGTCACCCGGTCACGCAGTCAGGCCAGCGACCTGGTGACGGCCCTGGCGGATACGGGCGCGGTGCCGGTCGAGTTCCCCACTATCAAGGTGAACCCGCCTGCTGACGGCTACGCGGCCCTGGACGCGGCCATCGCAAAATTGCGTGACAGCGGCGATGGTCCCGCTTACGACTGGGCCGTCTTTACCAGCGTCAACGGCGTGGAGCATTTCTTCGCCCGGCTCGATCGCGAGGGCGACGCCCGCGATCTCAAGGGCGTGAAGCTGGGCGCCATCGGGCCGGCAACGGCAGCGGCGCTGGAGGCACGCGGCCTCAGGCTCGATTTTGTCCCGGCGGAGTACCGCGCCGAAGCGGTCCTCGAAGGGTTGCTGGAACGTGGCGCGGCCGACGGCAGCGTGCTCATCCCCCGGGCGAAAGAGGCCCGTGAGGTTCTCCCCGAGAAACTCGCCGAAGCGGGAGCCCGGGTGGAGGTCGTCCCCGCCTACGAAACCATGCTCGACGACAACGGTTCCGGCGAGATGAAAGATATGCTCTCCGCCGGCGAAATTGATATCATTACTTTTACGAGCTCGTCCACGGTAAAGAATTTTGTGAAGCTCCTCGAAGGATTCGACTTCCAGGCTCTCCCCGCGAACGTGACCATCGCCTGCATCGGCCCCGTGACAGCTGAAACCGCCCGGGAGCTGGGCCTTCGCGTCGACCTGGTGGCGGATGAGTACACCATACCGGGACTGGTCCGGGCGATCATCGCCGGGGCAGGCGACTGAAGGAACAGGCCTGACGTGTCCCGCGGCTAATAATTTGAGGAAAAGCTTATGATCGATATCACCCGCCTATATTGCGACCGTGACACCCCCGCCGACTCCCTGCGCTATGGCCACAGCCATAAAGGTAAGCCGGAGATGGCCGGCGCCCCGCGCATACCGCGAGAGCCCAAGTCGGCAGCCGAGCGCCGCCCCGTGGTCGTCTGGAACACCAGCCGCACCTGTAACCTCAAATGCGTCCACTGTTACACGGATTCCGAGGGGAAGAAGTACGAAGGTGAGCTTTCCACTGAGGAAGGGAAGACCCTGATCGACGACCTGGCCCGGTTCCAGATCCCGGCATTGCTCTTTTCCGGCGGCGAGCCGCTGATGCGCCCGGATCTCTTCGAACTGGTCGGGCACGCCGTGGGGCTGGGCATCCGCCCGACGCTCTCCACCAACGGCACGCTGATCACCCGCGAGGTGGCGCAGCGCATCAAGGACCTGGGCTTCACCTATGTAGGCATCAGCCTCGATGGCATCGGCGACATTAACGACGCCTTCCGTGGCAAGAAGGGCGCCTTCGACAAGGCCATGGAGGGCTTCCGCAACTGCAGGGCGGTCGAGCAGCGCGTAGGCCTGCGGCTGACGCTCACGCGCCACAATTACAAGGATCTGCACCGCATCTTCGACTTCATCGAGGCGGAAGAGATCGATAGGGCATGTTTCTACCACCTGGTCTATTCCGGACGCGGCAAGGAGAGCGATGACCTCACCCACGAGGAGAGCCGCGACGCCCTGGATATTATCCTCGAGCGCACCAGGGATATGCACGATCGTGGCCTGGATAAAGACATCCTCACCGTGGACAACCACGTGGACGGCATCTACCTCTATCTGAAGATGCTACAGCAGGACCCCGAGCGCGCCGAGGCGACTATGAAGCTGCTCAAGTGGAACGGCGGCGGCCTCTACAGTTCGGGAGTCGGTTTCGGTGATATTGATTTTCTCGGCAACGTCCACGCGGACCAGTTCTGGATGCATTACAGTTTTGGCAACGTGCGCGAGCGGCCGTTCAGCGAGATCTGGATGGATACTTCCGACCCGCTGATGGCTGGCCTCAAGGACCGCCGCAGCCAGATCCACGGACGCTGCGCTACCTGCAAGTATTTCGACGCCTGCGGCGGCGCCCTGCGGGTCCGCGCCGATCTGGTTTACGGCGACCCCTGGGCCCCCGATCCCGCCTGCTACCTCACCGACGAGGAGATTGGCTGAGCACGGACATCAGGGAGGGCCTCCGACGGGGCATGCGGGAGCCGGCGGCAAACCCGGCGGGCATCCGCATGGGGCGGGGCATCCCACAGGCAATCTTCACAGTGAGGGGCATCCCGGCGGCAAACCCGGAGACCCGGCTTCGCCACGGCTGGTAGCCTGGGAAGTCACCCGCCGCTGCGGCCTCTCCTGCCGCCACTGCCGCGCCGCCGCCAACAAGGGACCGTACCCCGGCGAGCTTTCCACCGAAAAATGTTTCCAGGTGATCGATGAGATCGCCGCTACAGGCAGCCCTATCGTCATCCTTACCGGCGGTGATCCGATGCTCCGGGAGAACATCTATGAGATCGCCCGCTACGGCACCGATAAGGGGCTGAAGATGGTCATGTCCCCTTGCGGCACTCTGCTCAACGAGGAGAATGCCAAAAGGCTCAGGGACGCCGGCATCGAGCGCATCAGCATCAGCATCGACGGCGCTACCGCCGAAACTCACGATGATTTCCGCCGCGTCGCCGGCGCCTTCGATGAAGCCATCAAGGGCATCGAGAACGCGAAAAAGGCCGGGCTTGAGTTTCAGATCAACACGACCGTGACCAAGGTCAACCTGGCGGAGCTGCCGGACATCCTCCAGCTCGCCATCGACCTGGGCGCGGCGGCCTTCCATCCCTTCCTGCTGGTGCCCACCGGGCGCGGCAAGGAACTGGCGGCCCAGGAACTCTCCCCCGAGCAGTACGAGGAGACGCTCAACTGGGTCTACGACCAGCGCGAGATCGTGCCGCTGCACTTCAAGCCCACCTGTGCGCCGCATTACTACCGCATCCTCAGACAACGGGCTCACAAAGACGGCCTCAAGGTCACGCCGGAAGAGTTCGGCATGGACGCTCGCGCCAAGGGTTGTCTGGGAGGCCAGGGTTTCTGTTTTATCTCTTACAAGGGCGAGGTTCAGATCTGCGGCTTTCTTGATGTAAAATGCGGCGACCTCAACGAGCAGAGCTTCGGCGAGGTCTGGAACGAGTCGCCCGTATTCAGACAGATGCGCGACCTGGACGGTTATCATGGACGTTGCGGTTACTGCGAGTATCGCCGATTCTGCGGTGGCTGCCGGGCCCGGGCCTTCGAGCTGACCGGCGACTATCTGGCGGAAGAACCGTACTGCGTATACGAGCCGAAGGGGAAGAGGAAATGAGCCGGCTACGTTAAATCTATGGACGATACTGATAAAAAAATTGTGACGTTTATACAGGCCGGTTTCCCGGTCAGCGCCCGTCCCTACGCCGACATCGGGGAGAAGATCGGTATCGGCGAGGACGAGGTCATCGAGCGCATCACGGGCATCAAGGAGTCCGGCGAGATACGCCGCATGGGCGCCTCGTTCGATTCCCGCAAGATTGGCTATGCGAGCACCCTGTGCGCCGTCCATGTGCCGGCGGAAAAGCTCGATCAGGCCGTAGAGGTTATCAACTCGTACCTGAATGTCACCCACAACTACGAACGTAATCATCATTACAACGTCTGGTTCACCTGCATCGCCCCCAATCGCGACCGTATCCGTGAGATACTCAGCGAGATGGAGAAGCGGGCCGGTATCGGTCCGATCATCAACCTGCCCGCCGAACGGCTGTTCAAGATCCAGGTCGACCTGCCGGTCATCGATGGATAGGATATTTTCACCAAAGGAGCGCGAACTGGTCCGGCTGCTGCAGGACGACATCCCGGTGACGGCATCGCCGTTCGCCGATATCGCCGCTGCCGTGGGCCTGACGGAAGACGAAGTTCTGGAAAAGGTCAGGGAGTGGCTCGCCGATGGCACCATCCGGCGTTTCGGGGCCATGGTTCGCCACCAGCGCCTTGGATACAAGGCCAACTCCATGACCGCCTGGGATGTTCCCGAAGAACGGGCCGAGGAGGTGGGCCGCATTCTGTCCGCAGCCAGTGAGGTCAGCCATTGTTACCAGCGCCCCCGGGCGGAGGGCTGGAACTACAACCTGTTCGCCATGATCCACGCCGCTACGCCCGAGGGGTGCAACGAGGTAGCGGCGGCTCTGGCCGAAAAAGTGGGAATCGAAGAATACGAGCTTCTTTTCAGCAGCCGGGAGTTCAAGAAAATCAGCATGAAATATTTTGCTGAGCAGGACTGAGGCGGTTTCGGGCATCTAAATAGGGAAGCATGGCTGCATCTCTTCTTTCAGGGCGGAGGGCGGTGTACATCTTGAAATCAGCGGCAGCCGTAATTACGGCCATTCTTTTATCCCTGGGTATCTGGGGCTGCGCTCTCACGGGCTCCTCGCCGCCACCGGCTCCCCACTCCGCGTCGGGCGTCTACGAAAATTGTGCCAGCTGCCATGCAGACGGGTCCCAGGGCGCTCCCCGCACAAACCATCCAAAAAAGGATAAGTGCACATCCTGTCACAACCCGGTCCAACCGTGATGATCTCCGTTACGGCAGGCCGGACGAACTCGATCGTGGCGACGGGGGATCGATGACAGCAGATGATCTCCGCCGCGGCGGCAACCGCTGGGAAGGCCGGGACTGGCTGATCACGGCCGCCCTTTTTCTCGCGGCTTTCCTGATCAGGATACCCTTCCGCACCAACCTGCTGTATGCCTGGGATTCGGTGCTCTACACCCGGGCGATCGAGCACTTCGACGTCACTGTCCACCAGCCTCAGCCGCCGGGCCACATTTTCTATGTGGGTCTCGTCTGGCTGGTTAACCGTCTGTTTGGCGACCCCAACGCCGCCATGGTCTGGATCAGTATCTTCTTTGCGGCGGCCGCGGTCGCGGCTCTCTACTGGCTGGGGCGGATCATCTTCGGCCGGGATGCCGGCCTGGCGGCGGCGCTCCTGCTGGCGACCAGTCTCAGCTTCTGGTCGCTGAGCGAAGTGGCGCTGCCCTATACCCTGCTCGGTTTTCTCAGCACCATCGTAGCCGGAATAATCTATCTTGCCTGGGAGGGCCGCGGGAGCTGGGTGCTGCCGGCATCGCTGGCACTGGCCCTGGCGTCGGGTTTTCGGCAGGATCTGCTGCCTTTCCTGCTGCCGCTTCTGGCGCTGGGCATCTGGAACAAGGGCCGCTGGCGCCTGGCCGGCGCGGCCGGCCTGCTGGTGATGGGCATTGCGGCCTGGTACATACCCTCAGCCCTGCTGTCGGGAGGTTTCGGCCCTTACCGGGAGGCCTCCTCGTTGCAGAGCGATTACCTGATGACCTACTTCTCGGTATTCGGTATTGGCGCCGCGGCGCTGGCTACCAACACCTCTACCCTGCTGCACTTTCTCTTCTACGGCCTGTCGGCGGCCCTGGCGCTGGTCCCGGTATTCCTGCTGATGGTTTTATTGCCGCGGACGCGCGGCAGGTTTTGGGACCGGCGTATCCTGTTTCTGGCCATCTGGATGGTGCCCAGCCTGCTCTTCTATATTTTTATCCACATCGGTGAATTAGGGTATGTATTCTCGTTTCTGCCGGCGGCGCTGCTCCTCGGTGTCCGGGGTTTGCAGATATTCGCTGGCTGGCTGGTCAAAAGGAAGGCGGGGAAGAGCGATACCGCCGTGTCGGCGGCAAACGCGACACGCCTGGCACCATGGATAGTCTCGGGTCTTGCTATGGCCATGGTTGCCGTCAATATGTTTATGTTCCTGATTCTGAGCCCGCCGCTTTCGGCAAACCGGCTGGCGGCCAGGGAAGGCATCCTGGGCTCGAAGATCGATACGATCAAGGCAAGATTCAGGCCGGATTCCACCTTCATCGTC
>JAENWV010000095.1 GCA_016650015.1 Thermoleophilia bacterium
CCAGCGCGGCTCGGACATCTGGTGGTGGAGGTGCCGCATGATCGGCGCCATTTTGTCGGTGACGGTGCCGGAGACGATCATGACGTCAGCCTGCCGGGGCGAGGCGCGAAAGACTTCCATGCCGAAACGCGCCATGTCGTGACGCGGCATGGTCGAGGCCATCATCTCGATGGCGCAGCAGGCCAGACCGTAGGTGAAGGGCCAGAGCGAGTTCGATCGGGCCCAGTTGAACAGCCGGTCGGTCGTGGTGGTCAGGATGTTGGGGTGCTCGAATTTCTCGATCAGCGACATGTCAGACCCATTCCAGCGCGCCCTTGCCCCAGGCGTATATGAGGCCGAACAGCAGCACGGCGAAGAAGATCATCATTTCCACGAAGCCGGTGCCGCCCAGCGTCCGGAAGACCAAGGCCCAGGGGAAGAGAAAAACGGCCTCCACATCAAAGATGACGAAGAGCAGGGCGAAGATGTAATACCTGACGGCGAAAGGGGCCCGGCTGTCGCCGACCGGCGGAATGCCGCACTCGTAAGGGGTGAGTTTTTCCGGATAGATATGGCGTCTCTGTACGAGCCGCGAAACCCCCAGTATTCCCACGACGAAAAAGATGTCCAGGAGGCTCATCGCTACCACGGTCAGGTAGCTGTATGTGTAATCAGCAGTCAACAGCTGCACCGTTTCGATGAGCAGTTCTTGACCCGGCCGCGATCAGGCCCAACCGTCCCCCTTGACAACTTTGACTTGACATGACGATGGGAGCCTGACGTATCCCGTATCCGCTACGGGCACCCTCGCGTTTGATGGCTTGAGTGGCTCCCAAAAGATGCAAACTGTGACCTAGGAATTTCCGGCTAACTATATTGGATGGCTGGCGGAAATACAAACCGGAACCACGGTGCAAAAAGGGTGTTAGATGATGTTTTTCGTAGGGTTTCGGGAAACCCCGCCAGGGCCGCAAACACGGCCGCAAACAGGGGACGTTCTTTTCCTAACGGTCCTAATTTATTAGAGAAAAAGGGGAACCGCGTTCTGTTGCGCCAGTTAGGACCGTTAGGAAAAGAACCTTCCTCGCACTAGCAGGAAAAGAACGTCCCTCGCACTAGCCGCTGCCCGGGTCGAGAAACTGGGAGATAACGCCCATGGCGTTGATCAGAAAATGGCTGCCGATCGACGACCAGATAGAGCCGGTCCTGTGCACCAGGTAAGCCAGGCCGAAGCCCAGCACGAAGATCGGCGGGAACAGCCTGGGGTCGAAGTGCGCGATCATGAAGATGGTGGCGGAAAGGGATCCTCCCGCCAGAAAGCCAAACTGCTGTTCGAGGCCGCGGTGGATAAATCCCCGGAAAAACAGCTCTTCCACCACCGGCGTGATCAGGGCGACGATTACGAATGTAAGCACGAGGGCGGCGACGGAGGTGCCGAAGAGCGAGGTGACCTGTTGAGACGGCACGTCGCTGGGCAGATTGCCCTCCCCAAAGAGCCTGAAGATCAGCAGGTTATAAATAACCTCGAAGGACAAGGTGATGACCAGAACCATGACGAGCAAACCGAGGGCGCGCCGGAATCGTGTGCGCCGGAAGCCCATCATGCGCGCGTTGACCGGGTAACCGCGGATTTTCAAATATATCAGGGTTACGCCCAGGACAATCGCCCACTGCAGGAAGGTGAGCGCGACATTAACGGCGACGGAATCGCCCAGCGTCGAGGTGTCAAAATCAGGCCAGTACGCTGGAACCAGTCCGAGGGCAAGCTGAATGATGACAACCGTGAGAATGAAGGTAAGTATGATCAGGGCGATGACGATCAGGACATCGCGCCATCCCCAGGGAACGGTGTCAGGCATCGGTTCGCCGCCGGAACGCCGCTGATCTTCTGGCCCTGTTAGCGGGTCGCCGCCGGAACGCTCTTGATCTTCCGGCTCTATAAGCGGGTCGCCGCCGGGCAGCCCCTGGTTCTTAGCCCCCGGCAGCTGGCCGCCGACAGACGGCGGATTGGGAAACTGTTCGTCCAATTGCGGTCAGGTGGCCTTTCCCATGAACGCCTTGATCAGGTCGATCGGCACCGGGAAGATGGTGGTGGAGTTGTGCTCCGAGGCCACTTCTACAAGAGTCTGCAAGTAACGCAACTGAAGTGCCACCGGCTCGGCGGCGATGACGTTGGCTGCCAAAGCCAGCTTCTCCGAGGCCTGGAACTCGCCCTCGGCGGCGATGATCTTGGCCCGCCGCTCGCGCTCCGCCTCGGCCTGCCGCGCCATGGCCCGCTGCATCGTCTGCGGGATTTCCACGTCCTTGATCTCGACTGCGACCACCTTGATGCCCCAGGGAGAGGTCTGCTCGTCGATGATCTGCTGCAGCCGCTGGTTGATCTTGTCGCGCTCGGCCAGCAGGTGGTCCAGATCCGACTGGCCCAGGGTGCTCCTCAGGGTCGTCTGCGCGATCTGTGACGTCGCCATGATGAAGTCCTCCACCTCGACGATGGCTTTCTGCGGCTCCATAACCCGGAAGTAAACCACGGCGTTGACCTTGGCCGGCACGTTATCCCTGGTTATGACCTCCTGTGGCGGCACGCTCATGGTGACGATGCGCTGGTCTACTTTTACCATGCGGTCGACAAATGGTATCAACAGAAACAGGCCTGGCCCCTTGGTGGCGATCAGCCGGCCCAGACGGAAAATAACGCCGCGTTCATACTCCCGGGCGATGCGGATAGACGACATCAGCACCAGGATGAAGAAAAAAACGAGAATGGCGATGAGGATTGCGACTACGGTCATTTTGGCCTCCAGTATTTGGTTATTTCGGCTTGACGACCTTGAGCATCAGGCCCCGTACATCCACTACTTCCACTTCTACCCCTTTTTCAATAGTTACACCTTCGGGGGCCTCGGCGCTCCAGATCTCACCCCGGACGAAGATCTGGCCCAGCGGATCCAGTTGGCTGCGGGTGTAACCCACTTCGCCGATCATCGCCTTCTGGCCGGTGCGCACCGGCAGCCGCCGCGCCTTCATCACCTTTCCCGCGATGAGGACAAAAAAGGCCAGGGCCAACAACGCCAGGGCGACGTTCACCGGCCACGATACCCGTAAAAACGGCGCCGATGAGTCGAAAAGGAAAAAAGAGCCCAGGATCAGACCGGCGACTCCGCCGACACTGAGCGCCCCGTGGCTCGGCAGGTAGAGTTCCATGGCGAGCATGACCATGCCGGCGACGATCAGCACCAGCCCCGTGAAGTTTACAGGAAGCATATACATGGCATATAGGGAAAGCAGCAGGGCGATGGTGCCGCTGACGCCGCCAAAACCGATGCCGGGGTGGACGAACTCGTAGACGATCGCTATCAGCCCGTAGATGAAGAGCAGGTAGGCGATGTTGGGGTTGAGTATCAGGTGGAGGAAGTTTTCCTTCAGATCCATGCCGGCCTCGCTGACCCTGGCCCCATCGGTCTGCAGGGTGACGCCCTTGGCCTTGGTGATATAGCCATCCACCTGCGACAGCAGCGAATCCAGCGAGTCGGCCTCGAACTCGATAACCTGTTTCTCCAGGGCTTCATCCGCCGTCAGCGATACGGACTGGCGCACGGCCAGCTCGGCCCAGTTGGCGTTGCGGTCGTTGGTCTCGGCCAGCGAACGGATGTAGGCGGCGGCATCGTTGGTGATCTTGATGCCCTCCTCGGTGGAGGGCTCGGCGCCGAGGGCCACCGGGTGAGCCGCCCCCAGATTGGTGCCGGGCGCCATGGCGGCCAGGTCGGAAGCCGTGACGATAAAGGTGCCGGCGGAAGCGGCCCGCGAGCCGGAGGGAGCCACCCAGGCGATCACCGGCAGCGGCGAGCCCGCCATCTTTTTGATGATGTCACGCATCGACTGGTCGAGCCCGCCGGGCGTGTCGAGGCGGAGTACTACAGTCGCGGTTCCATCCTGCTCGGCATCGCCGATACCGCGGGTGACAAAGTCGGCCATCACCGGATCGATGATCCCCTCTACCGGAATGACGCGAACGCCGCCGCTGGCATCCGCCGCGCCCGCGGGCCTGCCGGAAAAGGAAGCCATGATCAGGGCGGCAATAACCAGTGCGATGACGCCGGTTATCAGGCCGAAGCGCCAACGCCGCTGCGCTGGCCCGGTGTTTCTGGTCCGGCGGCGGCTTTTTTCGGTAGCAACCAGTGGCAAACGGTTCTCTCCTCCATCCCGGATATGATAAAAGCTACCGTAACTAAATCATTTCGCGAAAGACTTCGCTACCCCACGCGTTCCTCGTCCGCATGCCGGAATGCTGCGTCTTCGTCTCTGCTCAAACCAGTCCATAGGCAATCCGGTGATCAATGCCGCCAAGCAGCAAGGTCTGCAACTTCGCGGCGTTTTCGATGCAGTTTAAGTGATGCAGTTTAAGTTATGGTGAACCTCGCGACGTCCGGCGGTTTCAGGTATTCCCAGCGGCCATTGACTCCCGCGTGCCTGGCGCCCAGCTCGACGTGCAGCATGGCGATGCCGCAATCGAGGCGCTTCGAGATGCCATGCGTATCCCTGGTGCGGTCGACGGTTATCGTGATGCTGTTATCTGTCAGTAGAAAGCGCCAGGGCTGGCGGTTAGCCGCCGAAGGGGCGAGCCGCGCCGCCTCCAGCGCCTCCTTTGCCCAGAGAGGACATATCTGCTCCGTCAGGCCGCTACAGAGCTCATCAAGCGGTTCGCGGGTATGGTGCCTGACCAGAGCCTGCATTATTTTGTCGTTGCGCGATGGTTCATCGGTGCGATAACCGAGGGGGCTGATAGCCAGGACTCTTTCATGGGCGGCGATCTTTATGTCTTCAGCGACAGCCTCCGAGTGAAATGTGGCGGCGACCCAGCAGGTGGACAAACCCAGGGCAACCGCTTCGAGGACGATGCTTTCGCCAAGCCAGCCAGCCTTCTCAAACATGTTCGGGTCCCGAGTGTCTCCGATAAAGGCGGCATAGGCTGGCGCACCCGTGACCTTGCC
Organism: Thermoleophilia bacterium; assembly: GCA_016650015.1. GTDB lineage: Bacteria > Actinomycetota > Thermoleophilia > BMS3ABIN01 > BMS3ABIN01 > JACRMB01. Next base: position 4,968 of record JAENWV010000095.1, read on the forward strand.
ATATGAGGCGATGAAGCCGCGAAAGACACCCTCTATATCTTCAGAGACGATTTTCGCCCGCGCCCCGGGTCCCGAGAACCTGGCACAGATCTCCCGCAGGCGGTAGAGCTTTTCCGCCTCGACCGGGATTTCCTGATAGCTGCGCCAGGAATGGCGGTGATGTAAAACCTCATACCATCTATCAACGGGTAATTCCATATCAGGTGATCTCCACCCGCCAGTCGTGCACAGTCTGCCCGGGCCGCAGCTCCATGAAGAACTCGCCCGACTTGGTCTCGCCGGCGTTGACGCCCACCGTCTTGTAGTCGTCCTCCTTGTCGCCGCCTCGCTCGTAGAGGTAGGCGTGGAAGTTGATGTCGGCCTCGCCGCCGCTATCGCCTTTGTTCGTGACCGTGTACCTGAAAAGCGCCCCGTGTTTTGGTGAATCGATAATCTCCATGCTCGAGTCATCGAGCACGAAGTGGGGTTCGGCCTTGATCATCGGGAAGGCCAGCGCCAGCACGGCGATAAAAAGACCGATCGCCGCTATCCGCCAGAATGTGAGGTTATTCCAGAGCATATTTATGTACCGGGATTGTCAGACACGGAGTCGGGTCTACGCCCCCATCTCCTCGAAATGCGACAACTGCTTGAACTCGGCGAAGCGGTCGAGGATCTCCTGCATCTCCAGGGTCTTCATCCGGTTGAGGCTGAAGTCCTCCACGTTGAAGCTGGCCAGCGTCGAGCCGAAGATGATGGCCTGCCGGATGGCCCCCTCGCTGATCTCCTCCTGGGTGGAAAGATAGCCCATGAAGCCGCCGGCGAAGGTGTCACCGGCGCCGGTGGGATCAAAGACTTCCTCCAGCGGATAGGCCGGCGCCGAGAAGACCGAGCTGCCGTGGAACATCAGCACGCCGAACTCGCCGCGCTTGACCACCAGGGTGGTCGGGCCCCACTCGAGGATCTGCCGCGCCGCCTTCACCAGGCTGGGCTCGCGGGCCAGCTCGCGGGTCTCGGCATCATTTATTATCAATATATCAACTGACTTCAGCGTTTCGCGCAGCTGGTCGTAGGCGCCCTCGATCCAGAAGTTCATGGTGTCGCAGGCGATTATCCGCGGCGAGGTCGCCTGCTTCGCCACCTGCAGCTGCAGCTCCGGCTGGATGTTGGCCAGGAAGACGAAGTCGCTGTCCTTGAAGGCGTCGGGTATCTTGGGGGCGAAGGTCTCGAAGACGTTGAGCTGCGTGTCCAGGGTATGGGCTTCGTTCAGGTCGTAATCGTAGCGGCCCTTCCAGCGGAAAGTGTTGCCATGGTCCCGCTCCAGGCCGGCCAGGTCGATGTTACGGCCCGCCAGCAGCTCTATGTGCTCCTGGGGGAAATCCTCGCCGATGACGCCGACCAGGCGTACCCGGTTGAAGAAACTGGCCGCGTAGGAAAAATAAACCGCCGCGCCGCCGAGC
>JAENWV010000040.1 GCA_016650015.1 Thermoleophilia bacterium
AGGCACGCCGCAATGGGCGAGGCACTCGCGAGTGGAGACACGGAACGGATACAGGAGCTGCGCAACGAGATGCGTGGCAGCGGCACCTGTCAGAACCAGCAACGTAATGCTCAGCAGTAAGGGATATTACTTGACGGCCGGGCAGTAGTTGCCGGCCCCACCGGATATCGCTAGCCACACAGGCACCTCGGGGCAGTTCATTCTGCCTCGAGGTGCTTTTTTCGCTGTTTTGCCCGCATTAATCCCTTTCCATGAGCTCATATAACCTTAAAAGATAGATTCCTTATAGCACCTTCGAGGGAGACCAGGGCTTTCAGCTCATAGTTCGAGCACCGTTGCACCACCTCCACCATCTTTCATATCTCTGAAAATGCCAACGGGTGGAAAAAGGCAGGTTAGCCTTCAGACTCACGCAGATCCACCAACTCGTCTTCGAGCTCTGTGATCCTGAATTCAAGCGTGGTCACATCCTTGCCGGAGCACATGGGCATCTGCTGATGCAACTCCTGAATCTCCACCTTTACTTCGGCTATCCGTGCCGCCCGCTGTTCACCGGTCATCTGCTCCTGGCCAGCCATTGCTCCTCCTGGTTTGAGAAATATCCGGACATCTATATTTTCCCAGGCTCTGACAATTTCAACCCAAATCCGACCGTCCCATGTGAACTGAAGGTTCTGACTGACGACTCCGAAGGTACCCGGATAAAATTAGAAAATCAACGCCGGCTTCTCTCCAGCCCGTATCTAGCCCCCTGCGTTTTCTTCGGGCTCCACGAGCAGGCCCGGCCGCAGCCACAGGAAGACAGCATAAGCCAATAGAACCACCGCACCACCCAGAACCGCCGATTCGGGCCCGATCATGCCACCCAGCCAGCCGAAGATGAGCGAGGAAAATGGCTGTATGCCTATAAAGCACAGCACGAAGAGGGCCATGACCCGGCCTCGCAGCCGGGGCGGCGCGGCCGATTGCACCCCGGTCATCACAGCCGAGGTGCCGGTAAGGAACGAGGCGCCCACCAGCGACACCAGCCCCACTGACAAGTAATAATTGCGAGAAAGTGAGAACGCCAGGAGCGCCACTCCCATGCCCAGCACCGCGATGCAGACGAGCATGCCCCTGCCGACGTGCTGCGGCAGACTGGCTACGGACAGAGCGCCAACCACTGCTCCGAGGCCGCTTGCCCCCATGAGCACCGAGTAGCCGGCTGCGCCCTGTCCAAGGACCTGTGCCGCGATCACCGGCATGAGCGTGATGTATGGCATGCCGAACAGCGACAGCATCAGTACACTGATCAACAGCCAGGCGACCAGCCGGTTCTCGCGTGAATACCTCAACCCGGCGGTGAGCGTGCTTATTGCACCACCGCCGCTTCGCACGTGTTTCTCCTGCTGCGGGTGGATCAGCGCCAGCGCCCCTATAACGAACAGGAAGCTGATGGCGTTGACGTAAAAAACCTCGGCGGCGCCATAACGCGCGAAAACAAGACCACCCAGCAACGGACCCAGCAGGCGGGCGCCGTTGAACTGGGCTGCGTTGAGCGCCACGGCGTTGAGCAGTGATTTACCCGGTACGATATCGGGCAGCATCGCCTGCCAGGCCGGGAAGACGAACGCTGTGATGACACCGCCGAATAAAACCAGTCCACCGATCGACACGATGGTTATGTCGTTTACCTGGGTGAGCCTAGCCAGTACGAGCGCCTGCATCATCAGCAATATTTGTGCCACGATGATCAGCTGTTTGCGATTGAGGCGATCGGCGAACAGACCGGCGAACAGCGTCAGCAGCGTCGTCGGCAGGAAGTTCAGGAAGTTGATCACGCCCAGCGCCGCGGAAGGATTGCCGGTCTTGGTTATGTCATAGACAACCCAGCCGACGGCGACCGTCTGCATCCAGGTACCTACATTGGAAACCAGCGCCCCGCTCCAGAAGAAGCGGTAATCCCGGTACCGGAACGACTTGAACGGGTTCCTCTCCCGCTCCCGGATCGCCTCGGGACCGGCTTCAACGGTTGCCTCGATCGAATAGATATCCTTGTCTGGCTCACCATTCGAATTGCCCATGCAGCGGTTTCCCTCCGTTTCATAAAACGCCATCGCTTTATATCTCCACAGGCGTTGGGAATCGAACTTTCTTAGCTTTGGATCATAGATGCCCTATGGGCACAACCAGCCAGCAATCGCTCTTTTTTCGCAGAACTCCGTGGTGCTTTTGTGCCAGTGATCAGAACGGCATTGGAAGAATATCAGCCTTACCAGTATTACATTTGTCCCATTTAATCGAGATTGAAACTTTCATAAAATATTGTCATAAAGATGATAGTTGTTATAATCCGTCCATGAACTTCATTGCCATTGGTGTTGATACTGGCGCTGCCCGGAAGCGCCGTTCATCTCGTCCTCGGTCATGTGGACCTGGCAACAACTGCATGGATGGCGATTGGCGTTATTCCGATGGCTTATCTCGGCGCCAGGCTCGATATCCACACCAGATCAAAGATAGTCATGCTTCTTTATGGTGTGGTCATGTTTGCTTTTGCAGTCTGTTTCTTTATCAGCCAATTTAAATATTGACAAGATGTCTCTGTTTTATTCTGATGCGTCCAGCTCGGGCTACTAAAATATACCTGCAGATTCACACCTCTGGGAAGCTGCATGTTTGTCATTGACTCACCGCCCACACGTGGAAGCGGGCGTATCCTTTGCGTCCCACGCCTATTGCTCCTTTATACGTATATAAAGCCCAGGCCCAGTCCGGCTCAAACATGCTGGTGGTGGAGGACCAGTAGACCTCCTGACAATTCCCAAACGGATGGCCCGGAGGCAGGGCGGGGTCGTGGCGGCTCAGATCGACCAGCGATTCCAGCTCGTTGATATTTGGGAGACGCCATCGGCGGCCGTCTGCCACTTCTTCCTGGTTCAATTTCTTTATGGCCTTAAGCGCATCCTCCCAAATAACGGGTTCCCCGGTCAGATTAGCGACTCCAAGCCAGCACAGGCCAGTCAGGCGGTCGTTAACTGCGAACCCGTCGGCTTCCATTTCAAAACGCGGTTCGGGCCATGTACAGCGAACTGCTTCGTTCCCTTCGCCCCGCACCGGCCAGAGCAGATAATACTGGCTTTTGGCTCCATAGAAGGTACGACCGCCTCCCATGTGTACATACCAGACAAAATCCGGCTTGATGGCGGCCGTCGTAGAGGTCCAGTACCAGCCGGGAAACACGTTTGTGAAAGGACAGTCTTCGGGGAGAGCGGGGTTTCTGGTCTGATGGCTGATGAGGCTCCTGAGCTCCCGCCGGCCAGGAAGCCGCCAGTCACCAAAGCCGTGGGCCTGTTCGCGGTTTAACTGGTCAACGAAGTCAAGGGCAGCGCGCCAGTCAAGGGGGAACTCGGCCATATTCGCGTCAAGCGGCCAGGTCAGCCCGGTCAGGAGATCGACAGCGACTTCATTGCTGGTCTCAAATCGGGGCGACGGCCAGGGAATTCCTCTTGCTGATTCTGCGTCCTGACTGCTCTGGGTACAGGGGATTTCACGACCTCCAGGGTCGTGACACGTTTTTTGTCCCGTTTGTATATAACAGCTCACTGGGCCACTACTGCTTTCAAGCGTTTGCACACTATACGATGTGAGTCGATGATATCGTCACCCTGACTGGAAATGGTGGTAAAACCTTTAAAGGCCAGAATAGACAGAGCCAGGCCGGCGACAAAATTCAAATATGCAGAAGCCACATTTTGACCTACAGCCCCATATTTGTTTAGATCTATTTGTTGGTATTTAAGGGTTTAGCACCGAAAAGGATGTATAATTTTATCAGGATGGAAAATTACCTATGTTTCAAAAATAAACGGTTCCTCTGGGCGGTATTATCATGGCGGTAAATCCTATCGATATCCCTGAGGAAGATGATGATTTACTTGTTTCAGCGGGCAGAACGCCGCTGGCAAAAGTAAGGAACTACCTGGCCGACAGGCGGTCGGCGTTGGCCGATCAGCGTACGGGATTAGCAAGGGGCAGGACTGGCCTGGCTTTTTTCCGCACCGGTATCGCCCTGGTCACCATTGCCGTCACTATGCTGCGGACTTTCGCGACCGGTCTGTTGCTTCCTTTCGATATATTGCTCATCGCCGGCGGGGCTGCGGCGATCTACGACGGTCTGCGCTGGTATCTGCCAGTGCGCCGCGAAGCCGCCCTGAAACTGGAATACGATCCGCCGGCCCGTCCGCAGGGCGTATCGGTGCTGCAGGTGGAGCTTACAGCTGATGAACCCACCTTCGTCCGTGTCGCCGCAGACCCCGAAATCGAAGAGACGCGCGCTGACTGGAGCCGTCTGGCCCCGATCGAGCGCCGCCGCTTTCTCGCCAACGACCGTACCGACCTGGCCGAGGAGAGAACTCATCTTGCGGCGCTGCGCACCACCATGGCCAAGGCGCGCATGGGCTTGGCCTTCACCCGCTCAGGTGTTGCTTTCGCCGGCCTGGGCATCGCTTTGGTAAGGAAATTCCCCGCGAACGGCTGGAACTATTTCGACTTCTTCCTGATCGTCGTGGGCTCGCTCATGGCGCTTGAAGGTTTCCATTGGTATCTACCAGGATACAGGGCCGGCCTCGAGGGTCTGACAAGATTCAAACGCTCCCTTCGGGAAACAAACATTTGGGACGAGCTTTTCCCGCCGCTTAGAAATTTCCGGAAAAGCTACCCCGCGGTCAAGGCTTCACAGGCGCCGGGAATATGGGGAACCACGGGCCTGGCGCTCGAGCGCACGGTTCTGGCCGACCGCCGCAACCTGATGTCGCGGCTACGGACCGTCATGGCTTATTCGCGGACCGGCCTGGCCTTCGTTCGTACCGGCATGAGCATCTCCGCTGTGGGTGCCGGGCTCATTGCTTTTCTCACCGTTAGTCTCTTCTGGACCATATTTGATATCGCTCTGATATTGACCGGCATCATTCTTATCGCCGACGGCCTGCGATGGTACCACTTCTCCGAACGCACTCGCAGGCAGTTCCCTTACTGTTACGGCGATATGGAGATAAGTCTCGCGGATTATGGGATTCCGCGCGGCAAATGGGGCAAGGTTGTGTTCAGTCATGACGACCTCTGATCCGCTGAAGACGTGGACACGATGACCTCCAACGCGGCCATGATCGAATACGACGAGCGGCTGCCGGTCCCACCGGAGCTGCTTGAGGGACTGGACCCCGAAATGCTCTCCCGCGAGCTTGTCTTCCCTGTTTATCTGGAGAATAGCAAGGTGGTGCTGGCCGTCGCCGATCCCGGAGGGATGAAGCACGAAGTGATCGAAGCGGTCACGGGCGGAGCCCCTTACGAACTGCGGCTGGCATCGAAGCGGGCCATCCTCTGGTTTATAGAGGACTTTCTCAGCGACCAGCCCGGAAGGATTATCGGCACCGAGAGGACAGGTCTGGCTTTCTGGCGCAACACCATGGCCGCCTGGCGTACCCGGATGGCTTGTTATCGCAACGACCTGGCAAAGGCAAGGGTTTCGCTCAGCATCCTGCGCTGGGGGCTGGGACTGATTACCGTGGCGAGCGCTTCGGCGGTGCTCGAGCTGAATCTGTCAGTGACTACAATAATGTATTGGAGTCTATTGATCGCAGGTGTTGTCGTGACCTTATCAGGTCTCTACTATTATCTGCGAATACGGCGCTCGATGATAAAAACGCCTGGGCCACAGACACTTGTGGAAGTAACCACCGCCACCGTGAGCTTTCTAGAAAGTTACGAACTGCAGTGCACGTTCAAGCCCAGGATCGAGGGGACCATGCTTTCACGGCTGGCAGGCTTTTTGCCCAATTACTGCAGCGTTCTCAGGCCCGAGCCGACCAGCCGCGAGCGAACCCACCTGGCGCGGGAACGCGACATGCTGGCAGCCCACCGTACGTTGGCCGCCTGCTACCGGACGCTCTACGCCAGGGGCAGGACCGGTCTGGCCTTCATCAGAACGGGCATAGTATTTCTGGGCATCGGCGCCGGACTGGTGGAGTACTTTCAGGTGAATCCGATGGCGCTCTGGGGGCTGCTACTCTTTGCTGCGGGAGCGCTGATGATTACCGACGGCATGCTCTGGTATCTGCCGGCGCGGAGGGAAGAACCGGACCTGCGGCGTCTCATGACCAATCCTGCCCGGTAGACATGCGGCCCTGGAGCAGACATCGAAATCCCGCAATTCCGAGAAGGGTTCGCCGGACATGAAAATCGAACGCAAGATAATTCTCTCCAATACTGTTTACCTGCTGCTCATCCTGATCATCGGCGGCTTTGCCGTCCAGGCTTTGAACAGTGTCAGCAACAAGCAGCGGTTCCTGGAGATTGCCGACGATCTCAATGCCTCCTTCCTCACCATGCGGCTTTCGGAAAAGAACTATTTTCTCTTCAATGACGACGTCGCGCTCAACGACATCCAGAATAATATCGCTCAGGCAGGAGACGTCATGGACTCGGTCCGCGGCGACATAGTACCCGTTATCGGTGAGCAGAGCTATGATGATCTGCGTAACGGACTGAACGATTACGCGGCCGCAATCAACCAGGCCAGCATCAACCACGCCCGCGACCAGCAGACCGCGGACAAAATCCGTGAGAAAGGCCGCAGCCTCGAAGAGACCTCCAACCGGATCATCCAGCTGGAGCGATCAAGCGTCAGCGACATCATCACCCGTTCCAAGTGGCTGCTGTTTTCGTCCTTTTTCGCGGTTCTGGTGGCGGCGCTGATCGCCAGCCGTTCGGTTACCAGAAAGATCCTGGGTCCGATCAAACAGATCGAGCGACTGGCCCGGTCGATCTCCGCCGGCAATTTCAAGAAGATAGAAACGCCGATGCCCAAGGACGAGTTCGGACCGGTCATCGACGCGATCAACTCGATGTCGGAAGAACTCGAGGAGCGCGAAGAGGAACTGATCCAGTCCAGGAAGCTCGCTTCCATCGGCGTCCTGGTGGCTGGCGTGGCCCACGAGTTGAACAATCCCGTAAACAACATCTCGATGATCGCCCAGACTTATGACGACATGTATCAGAAATTGACCGAGGAGCAACGGATCGAATTCATGCGGAAAGTCGACCAGGAATCTGAACGGATCAAGGGAATCGTCACCAATCTGCTCGACTTTGCCCGGCCCAAGGAGCCCAAGCCCCGGGAGACAGATATCAATGCCCTTGTCGGCAAGGCCCTGGTGCTTGTGAAAAACACACTGACCGTCTCCAGCATCGAGACCAGGTTCGACCTGGCCGAGGGTTTGCCGCAGATCTTCATCGATGACAACCAGGTGCAGCAGGTGTTCGTCAACCTCTTCCTCAACGCCGCCCAGGCGATGGCGCCGGGCGGACGGTTGTTCGTGAGCACCAGGCTGCAGCCCGATGAGAGCATGGTGGACATCATTATCCGGGACACCGGGAAAGGTATACAGCCCGAGTATCTGCCGAACATATTCGACCCGTTCTTCAGCACCAAGGAGGAGGGCGGTACCGGCCTTGGCCTGTCGGTAAGTTACGGTATCATCAAAAATCACGGAGGCAACATCAAGGTGGAGAGCCGTCCTGGAATCGGTACGACTTTCACCATTCAGCTACCTGTCAACAATCTCGAGAAAGGAAAGATATGAGTTCAAGGATCATGGTCATCGATGACGAGAAGATAGTCGGTGACATGGCGAAGATTTCGCTGGAGGAGGAAGGATATGAGGTGGAGACTTTCCTCAATGCTGACCCGGCGCTCAAGCGGCTGCAGGAGACCGGCTTCGACGTCGTCGTGACTGACCTGAAGATGAAAGGAATAGATGGTCTTGAGGTGTTGCGAACGGTGAAGCAGAATCACCCGGACACGAAAGTGATCATGATCACCGCTTTTGCCGACCTCGACGTGGCCATCGAGGCGATCAAAGGTGACGTCTTCGACTTCTTCCCCAAACCGGTAAGGATCAAGGAGCTCAAGGCATCCATCAGCAAGGCCCTCTCAAAAGAGGATTAGCACTCGATGACGACGCTCAGGCACAAGATGCGTTCTCTGATGGGAAGATACTCCGGCCGCCGCGAGGCCGGGTCGGTCGATGTCCGTTCGGCGTTTGTCAGCTACAAGAAGATCATGGATGACAACGACCGCGCCCTGGAGATCATTACCGACATGGGTGAGAAGACGAGCGGCAGCTATCTCTTCGATGTAGTTTACATCCGCAATGCCTATGCAGACCTGACCAAAAGCGTGCGCATTTCGCTCAAGGATTTCAACCAGTTGACGGGAGGGCATTATCCCGGGATTCAGAGCGCCTATGAAAAGATCGATGCGCGCATCGATGCGTTGATTTCCGGGACCACCCGGCCGCTGGAGCGGCTTTCGATTCGTTTTGATGACATCAGTCCCGGAATGGCCCGGGAAGTCGGTGGCAAGAGCTATCATCTCGCGGAAATCAGGAACAGGCTGGGTCTTGAAGCGCCGGACGGATTCGCGCTGACGATCTTTGCCTTCGAGGAATTCATCCGTCACAACCGGTTGGGGGAGTCTATTTCAGCACTGGATAGCGATGGCGATCAACTGGAAAACCGGCGTAGTCTGCGCCAGCGGATTCTCCGCGGGAGCCTTCCTCCCTCGCTGGAAAAAGAGCTGTCGGAATCACTTGACTGGCTGCGTGGCCGTTGCGGCGAGTGCCGCCTGGCCATCCGGAGCAGCGCCGAGGAGGAGGATGGTTTCTTCTCCTTTGCCGGGCAGTTCGAGACTATCCTCAACGTTTCCGCTGAAGTACCCGCCGTCGAGGACGCCTACCGGCGTGTCATCGCCAGCCTCTTTTCCGATGAGGCCATGGAATACCAGCAGCGGTTCGGCTACCGGCCTGGCAGCTTGCGGATGGCCGTAGGCTGCGTGGCCATGGTGGACGCGGTTGCCAGCGGCGTTATCTATACCGCCGACCCGCTGGACGGAAATCGGGACGTAGCCATAATCAATTCAGCCTGGGGCCTGGGCCCGTCCGTGGTGGAGGGCTCTACCGAGGCTGACCGGTTCGTAGTTGGCAAGCGGCCACCTTTCGAGGTCGCCGAAAGGATCCTGGGAAAGAAAAAAACCATGACTTCGGCGCGAGCCGAAGACGGGGTTGAGGAAATGGAGTCCGCCGACGATCTGCGGCATGCTTTTTCCCTGGGGCCGAAAGAGCTTGAGGCCATCACTCGCGAGGCCCTGTCAATCGAGGATTATTATCACGGCCCGCAGGACATCGAGTGGGCTGTCAACCGCGCCGGGAGTGTTGTGATATTGCAGTCGCGGCCCTTGAGGATCAAGGAAATCCAGCGCGATGAAACCGTTGCCGCCCCGGTTTTGGAGCGGCGCCTGCTGATGAAAAACCAGGGAAGCGTGGTCCAGCCGGGGGCTGTGGGCGGCAGGGTTTTCCTGGCCAGCACGCCGGAAGCGCTGGATGATTTTCCGCGGGACGCCATTCTGGTCGCTCGCAGTGACTCACCGCAATTTGCGCGGGTGATGCCCTACGCTTCAGCCATCATCACCGACTCCGGTAATACCGCGAGCCATATGGCCTCGATCAGCCGGGAGTTCCGGGTGCCCACGGTGGTCAATACCGGCAATGCAACCCGTGTGCTCGAGCCGGGCGTCGAGATCACGCTCCAGGCTGGTGAGGATGGCGGCATGACTGTTTACGAAGGAATCGCCCGGGAAATCATCGACGAGCAGCACGACACGTTCCTCAAGCTGGAGGAACTGTACGAGTTCCGCCGCCGCAAATATCTGATGAAATGCATCTCGCCGCTGAATCTGGTCGACCCCTTTACCGATGACTTCACGCCCGATAACTGCCGCACCATCCACGACATCCTCAGGTTCATCCACGAAAAGTCGATGCGCGAACTGATCGAGGCGTCGCGGCACGCGGAGAGAGGGCCGTCATTGAAGCGGCTGGACCTTCCTTTCATGGACAACATCCACGCCCTGGACATCGGTGCCGGATTGACAGCCGATGCCGGCGACGTCTTCACGGTCGACCAGGTGGTGTCGGTGCCGTTCAGGGCGGTTCTGAGCGGCATGTCATACCCGGGCGCCTGGCGCAAGGGGGGCGTCCCCATAAGCCTTTCCGACTTCTTCACAGCCAGTATGCGTGCGGGCCCCATGCTTGAGAATGTAGACATCAACCTGGCGGTCATTTCCCATTTCTACATGAATCTGGCAGTCCGCTTCGGTTACCACTACAACGTGATTGACTGTTTCGCCAGCCCGCGGGCGGCCAGCAACCACATTTATTTCCGCTTTCTCGGCGGCGCCGCCGACCTTTCCAAGCGGTTGCGCCGCATCGAGATGCTGGCGATCATCCTCGATCACCTGGGGTTTGTATCCAAGGCCAAGGGGGACTTGATCACAGCCACTACTACTAACATCAGCCAGGAGGAAGCCGTGCGCATCCTCGACCAGGTCGGCAGGCTGATGGCCTTCATCCGCCAGCTGGACGCCATACTCACCAGCGACGCCATCGTCAAGGAATTCGCCCAGCGGTTCATCGATGGCGATTACGACTTGTTTGGAGAAGCATCACTTTAAATATATGTAATTAAGGAGGGAAAAATGACAGACGACGAGTCCAGCGATCAAAACAGCCCCCATCACGGCCACGACCCCAAAACCCACGACCGCCGCTTTCACGGCCAGCCGGAGCGGTTGCGCTCGGCTGAGAGGTTGGCGTTACTGGAGGTCGAGCGCGTGGTCGCCTTGAGCCTGGAGGGCCTTCAGGCAAATAGCGTTCTGGATGTAGGCTGCGGCACGGGTCTATTTACTGAGGCATTCATAAACGGGGGCGTGGACGCGACCGGAATTGACGCCAATGCAGAGATGTTAGCTATCGCCCGCAGTAAGGTGCCGGCGGCTCAGTTCCTGGAAGCTCCGGCGGAAAAGCTACCTTTTGACATCGGTGTCTTTGACCTGGTGTTTCTTGGCCACCTGCTGCATGAAACCAACGATCCCCTGGCGGCGCTAAAAGAAGCGAGCCGGGTGGCAAAAAGCAGGGTCGTAGTGCTGGAATGGCCCTACCGGCGGGAAGAGCAGGGGCCACCGCTGGCGCACCGGCTTCGGCCGGAGGCGATTGAAGATCTAGCCCACCGGGCGGGTTTTGTCGAGGCAGAGCGCGTCCAGCTCAAGCACATGGACCTCTACCGGTTTGGGCTCTGACTGGGAACGGACCGCCTAGTGGATGTGATTTGGGGCTCGCTGTCTCATCGTCAGACCAACCGGAAGCCCCAGGTTTATTCGGACTCTTACAGTGGTTTGGAAAAATCAGAATTATAAGGCTACCCGAGTTACTAAATAAGTTTTTAAGGGGCGAGGTGTTGTGGCTGTATTCAGGCGGAAACCAGCCTAATGACTCTCTCTAACCGGCTCAAAATATTAAGCTCCAAGTTCGAATACCGTTGCACCGCCTCCACCAATATCTAAGCCAGCAAAAATGCCTTTGATAAGGCATTTTTTCATGCGCGCATTCAACTTCTAAGTGCAACCTTGACCGTCGTCAAAAGAGGCAAGCTGCGGTAGCATCAGTGCTTCTAGAGACGGCGAAGTCAAAGGAGCACTATGAGATGCTACGCGCAGCTTACCCAGGAGCAAAGATACCAGATTCACGCATTTAAGAAAGCAGGATTTAACCAGGCACAGATTGCTGAAGAGGTGGGAGTGCATAAGTCCACGATTTGCAGGGAGCTGAGGCGCAACCGTGGCCTTAACGGCTATAGGGCCCTGCAGGCTCATGTGTTTGCCATCTCGCGCCGGAAAGCCCGCAGCAACGCCAGGATCACAGCCGGTGACTGGCAGCTGATCTCGACACTGATCCGGCTCGACTGGAGCCCCGAGCAGATCGCCGGCAGGCTTAGGCTTGAAGACGGTACCGGAGCGAGCCACGAATGGATCTATCGCTTCATTTATGCAGACAAGCAAAGGGGCGGTGAGCTGTACCGGCATCTGCGCGTAAAGAAGCAGAAAAGAAAACGCTACGGTGCCTACGAGCGTCGCGGGCGACAATATGACCGCGTAAGCATCGATGAGCGGCCGGCTATTGTCGACAGTCGCAGCCGCCTGGGTGATTGGGAAGGTGACACCATCATTGGCAGCAGAGGACAAGCTGCAGCTATCGTCTCCTTGGTTGAGAGAAAGACTTCTTTCACGCTGATAGGGAAACTCTCCCGGAAGACGGCAGCTGAGACTCTGAGTGCGATGACTGGCCTGCTGAAACCGTTCAAGAGCCTGGTTCATACAATCACCTGTGATAATGGCAAGGAGTTTTCCTGTCATAAAGAGGTGGCGGCAAGCCTCGAGGCCAGTATGTATTTTGCTCATCCCTACGCCTCATGGGAGCGAGGCTTAAACGAGAATACCAACGGGCTCATCCGCCAGTACTTCCCCAGGAAACACGACTTTGCTGCTATCACTGATGACCAGATCCGAAAAGTCACAGAACGTTTGAATCACAGGCCAAGAAAAAAACTTGGCTTCAAAACACCGTTTGAAGAGTTCTTCAAAACTGATAGTTTATTAACCGTTGCACTTAAGAGTTGAATCTGCGTTGCCCGGAAACCTGACAGCTGGCGGGAATTGAACTTTTTCCAACTCCCCGTCCATTGTGCGGCCCTGATAAATACAGGGCTCTTAAAGATATCTCCGCTTTCTGTCGCGTCTAGCTCAGGCTGTTAAAATACTCCTACAAATATACACAAGCCAACAAAGAGACGATTGTGAAAATAATCTGCTATCTATCCCCCGCCTGCGGTTCGGAAAAGGAATTAAGGGCAAATATCGACCGCGCATTGGATTCTGAAAACATCAGTGCTGAGGTCAGTGTTCAGCGGATCGATGATCAAAAAGCAGCGAACCTCGGGCTCAGTGGTTCTCCATCGATCTTGATCGATGGTAAAGAACTCCAGCCCTCGGCTGGGTCAGGCTTCTCATGACGAC
>JAENWV010000226.1 GCA_016650015.1 Thermoleophilia bacterium
CCTGATTGAAGGATAAGAACTCCAGCCGTCGGCTGGGATAGATTTCTCGCGAAGATTATTCAAGGACGAGCCGGGCAGGCTCGTGAACGTTCCATCTATGGAACGCTGAGAAAAGCGGTAAGAAACCACGCGGCTTCGAACGAATCCCGAAACGGAGGATTCTTGGTTACTTCTTCGAGGCTGACCAAGACTCTTAGCTCAGAGTTCGAATAGCGTTACACCGCCTCCACCAATATTTATGCCCTGAAAAATGTCTTGAGAGAGGCATTTTTTTAATCCTGAAGATCCCTACACAGTGTGGCTCAGCGGCTGGAAGAAGACTGGCTGCGATCCAGGAAAGCGGCGGTCTGCTCCCTCAACGCATCAACCCGACGGGCTTCTGTTCCCCTAAAGGATAAGAAGCGGGCCAGCTCGTCGGCCATCACCTCACCCATGCTCCATTGATGGGTGTTATCGGGTGAGTCTTCACAGAAGCCGCTGACTTGCTGGTTGCAGATGATTTTGCAGTGGCGGCACAGAAACAGCATGGCCTATACCACGAAAGCCGGTCCGCAGGCTTTACACCAGATGTTCATCGATTCCCATCCTCCCGGCATGCGGCAGTTGTTGATCAGCCTGCCGAAATAGTCGTATTCCCGTTTATGGAAGGCCTTGTTGATCGCCGGTTCGCCCGAACGCGCCAGCGCGTACAAGTCTTCAATACCGTATATATCCATGACATCCCGCTCAATTTGCGAGAGCAGAAAAGTTATCAGGTTCTTGCCGCGATGCGATGGCGCCGTGGCGCAGTCGCTGATCTCAGCTGTCTTGCGTACCCGGTCCAGCTCGGCAGCGGCCACCGAAACAAGTCTACCGGCGGTGTCGCGCACGAGTCGAAAATGGCTGGCTTCCAACCGGATCGAATTCTCGATGACTGGGACTTTTAGCGGCGTCGGGTATTCGGGAAAAACCTCGCCCAGCAGCGAGACTATCTCGCTGGCATTCACGGGCCTGGCCACCATGGTCCTGTAGCCAGCTGGTAGATCCGGCATAATATCTGTTTTCTGCCCGCAGAGAATCGATTCCACGATCTGTTCATGATCGTCCACCCCGGCCTCGGTGGCTCGCTCCGGGTTCAGATAATATGTCCAGATGTCCGCGTTGACATGATTGGAGAAAAAGCCTCTGATCATCCCCTCCTTGTGGAAGGACGCCCCTCTCCATTCTTCATCATCGCCCGGGTGGGCATATACGATAATCTTGGAATATTCCCTTGGCGACGCAGGCGGGGCGAGCAGATCCGCCAGAACGGCCTTTTCCTGAAAGTCGGAAGGCATGAGGCCGTAGAGCTTGACCCGCTCGTTCCTGGGGTCGACGACGATGTCACGGCTCCCTTCCTGCAGGCGCAGTTCGAAGCGGAAGCTTCCCTCGTTAGTACGGTGCTTGCCGTCGCAGAATTTCGCGAGCATATCGGAACCGGTCTCCGTATTTCCTCGATTCAACATGATTCACTGTCCAATCCGGCGGCCGTCATGGCTTCCAGGACGATGTCTGCGTGTTGCGATCCGTCCGCCCAGCGCAATTGTCCCTGCGGGGGTAGCAGGTGTATAGGGTCAAAATAAAGGTAGGGCTTGTCACCACTCACGCAGGGGCTGCGATAGACGCTGACGCCGGTTGTTTCATCATAATGGTCAAAGCTGTACACGTCCCGCTTGCCGCCGCCACCAGGCACATCGTTCACGAAAACAGGCGTGTTGAAGCCGGAGGTGGCGCCGCGCACCTTTCTCTCGATCTCCAGCGTATCAGCCACGCGGGTGCGCAGTTCCTCGACCCCCTTGATCATATCGTGCTGATAAACGTAATAGGGCTTCACGTTCAGGTACGAAAGCTGCTTGATCAGCAGGGTCATGGCCTCGGGCGTGTCGTTGACCCCCCGGATCAGAACGCTCTGGTTCCTTACCCGCACCGCCCGTCTGTAAAGAAAGTCCATGGCCTCGCGGGTGATGTCGGTGATCTCGTTGGCGCTGTTGAAGTGGGTATGGAGGCATACCTCCTTGCACTGGATGCGGGCCTCGTGGACCACATCCACCAGGGCTCGCGTCCACTCCTTGTCGGTCAGGATTTTCATGGGCATCACCGAGGGGCCGCGGCTGGCGAAGCGGATTCTCTGTATGTGAGGTATGTTCAGCAACCGCCCGGCTATCTCCCGGAGATTATTAGCTGTCAGGCAGAAGGCGTCGCCGCCGGAAACCACCACGTCCTCAACCGCTGGATGTGACTCCAGATAGTTAAATACGTCGTTCCAATCGGTGCGGTGGCAGGCGTGCTTGTCCTTGACGACGGTGGCGGTATCGCGGCCGATCGCGTAGCTCCGGGTACAGAAGCGGCAATAGACGGGACAGACCTCAACTGGCAGGAACAGGGC
>JAENWV010000221.1 GCA_016650015.1 Thermoleophilia bacterium
ACCATTTATCAGGGCGTGACTCTCGGCGGCACCGGCAAGGAGACCGGCAAGCGCCACCCGACGCTGCGGGATAACGTCACAGTCGGCGCTGGCGCCAAGGTCCTGGGATCGGTAATCGTTGGCGAGAACGCTAAAATCGGTGCGGGCAGTATTGTTATTCAAGACGTGCCTGCCGACAGCACGGTTGTTGGCAACCCGGGGCGGCCGGTTCGTGAAAGGGGCCGCAAGGTCGGCGCAGCCGATGTCGACTGGACCCATCTTCCGGACCCCGTGGCCGACGCGATGCAGTCCCTGGTTCGTCGCCTGGTGGAACTCGAGAACGAATTCAAGTCAACGTTTCCTGAAAAACGGGAAGAAATCGAGAAGGCCCAGCAGCAGGGCGAGCGGGAACTGGACAAGGTTTTCGAGTATTACAGGGGATCGGGTATTTAGCGACGCCGGCAGGAAGAATGTTTCTGAGATTGCCGTATCGTCTCTGATATTATTTATTAGGCATCACTTAAAAATAACTATCAATTTTACCTTTGGAGCGTGAGCTGATTTGAGTAAAGTACGAAGGTTAGTGCTTGATGTATTGAAACCACACCAGCCGACCATTCTAGACCTGGCTGTGAAACTGGGAGATCTGGACGGGGTGGAAGGGACCGACCTGGTGCTGAACGAGATCGACAACAAGGTGGAAAACATCAAGATCACAGTAGAAGGGCCACACATCAATTTCGACGAAGTTGCCGCGGTAATCCAGGAGAGCGGGGGCAGCATCCACAGCATCGACAAGGTCTCCACCGGCAAGGAGCTTATCGACGAAGCCAACACGCCCCAGGATATAACAGCGCGCTGGATGAGGTGACGAAGGGGATCTCCCCCGCTTCTTGAAGGTTCCCAGCATTCGCACTCTTCGCAAGTATCACCGCATCGCGCATGTAGGTGAAATAGCGCGTCGGTACTTCGCGATGAACGCTTTCGACGGTGTTCTCACTATTCTCGGTGTGCTGGTCGGCGGTTATTTTGGCCATGTCAGGGATGCCGGTGCCATAGTGACCCTGGGGCTGGCCGCGTCATTTGCCATGGGAGTCTCCGGTTTCTATGGCGCATACATGACCGAAAAGGCCGAGCGCAGCCGAGCCCTGGCCGAGCTGGAAGAATCCACCTTGAGCAGCCTGAGGGATACCGACATCGGCCACGCCTCCACTTACGCCACCATCGTGGTATCACTGGTTGACGGTTTCTCCCCTTTTGCGGCGGCCGTAGTCGCGATTTCACCATTTTTCCTGGGCGGCGCTATTCGTATAGAGACAGCTTTTTATATCGGCTTCGCCCTGGCGTTTGCGGAACTGTTTGCCCTGGGAGCTTACCTGGGAGCAATATCCAGGAATAGAATGATCCTGTCCGGAATCAAAATGGTGTCCGCCGGACTAGTGTGCGTCGCCATCGGTTACGCGCTCGGCGCCGCGACCTGAGCCGGAAAACCCCGGGTGAACCAGATCGATGTGGCATTTAATCTCCGACACTCCTGATATGCTGGAATAACGAATATGACCAAGCCTTCATTGAACCATCTTCTCGCTGATCTTAACGAGCCCCAGCGGCGGGCCGTTGAATGCCCCGGCGGGCCCCTGCTGGTATTGGCGGGAGCCGGTAGCGGCAAGACGCGTGTTCTGACTCACAGGATCGCCTTTCTGATCGCGGCGCAGGGTGTAAAGCCCCATGAGATACTGGCGATTACCTTCACCAACAAGGCGGCAAACGAGATGAAGGATCGCGTTGAGACGCTCCTGGGTCCAATCGCGAGGACCATGTGGGTGAGCACTTTTCATGCGGCCTGTGCCCGTATTCTCAGGAAAGAAGCTCAGCAGCTGGGATACCAGCGGAATTTCACTATTTATGACGCCGGCGACCAGGTACGCGTCGTCAAACAGTGTCTGAAGGAGCTGGGACTGGATCCCAAACGTTTCCCGCCCAAAGGTATACACGCGGTAATCTCTTCAGCCAAGAACCGCTTGATCGACGCGGAAGCTTTCTCCGAGATGGTCGAGAACTTCTTCGATGATACGGTTTCCAGCGTCTACACCATTTATCAAAAAAAGCTCTTCGCCAATAACGCCATGGATTTTGATGACCTTCTACTACGGACGGTCGATCTTTTTCTGAGATTTCCGGACAGGCTGGAACACTATCAGCGCAGCTTCCGGCATATCCTGGTGGACGAATACCAGGACACCAACCACGCTCAGTACATGCTGGTTAGCCTCCTGGCGCGCGACCACCGCAATGTTTGTGTCGTCGGTGATGATGACCAGAGTATTTATTCATGGCGTGGCGCTGACGTGAGGAACATCCTCGATTTCGAGAAAGATTACCCGGAAGCGGAAGTTATCAAGCTGGAGCAGAATTATCGTTCTACGCAGGTAATTTTGAGCGCCGCCAACGAGGTTATCAGCAATAACAGTGAACGCAAGGC
>JAENWV010000159.1 GCA_016650015.1 Thermoleophilia bacterium
AAGATTGCGGGCCAGGTTGGTGGCATCGACCACCATGACCACGGCGTCGGGGTTGCCGTCGAGAACCGCCTGGCGCGCCACCCACTGGTCCTCGGAGACGGCGCCCAGGGCGTAGGTCCCGGGCAGGTCGATGATGCCGATATTCATCCCGTTCAGAGAGGTGGTGGCGACGTTGAGTTCAACCGTCTTGCCAGGATAGTGCGCCGTCTCGACGCCCATGCCGGTGAGGCTGTTGAAGACGCTGGACTTGCCTACATTGGGATTGCCGGCCAGCGCGATGGTGAAATCGGTCTCGCCGCGAAGTTTGTTAAGGGCGCTATGGCAGGAGAATTGCATGGATGACGGCGTCGGTTCGAGCGCGAGCGCTGCTATTTACCCTTGACCATGATCTTGGCGGCCACTTCCTGGCCGAGGGCGTACTGGGCGCCACAGACATTGACCAGCATCGGACCCTTGAAGGGGGCGATCTCCTTGACCGCCACCCTGGCCTCCGGCAACAGGCCGAGAGACGCGAGATATTGCAGTAGCTGAGAATCCTCGTCGGCGACGCGTTCGATGATCGCCTCATCACCGACCGAGCATTGAGATAGCGGCTTCGCTTCTTTTTCACGCTTCCTGGCGCCCCTGGTCCCGGGAATCGGGTGTCCGTGAGGACAGGTTTCCGGGTGGCCGAGGATGTCGGCGAGCTTCTCTTCCACCTGGGGACTACTGATTGCGTGCTCGAGCTTGCAGGCTTCTTCGTGCACCTCGTCCCAGTTGAGGCCGAGGATATCGGTGAGAAACCTCTCCCAGAGACGGTGGCGGCGTACCATGGTCTCGGCGGTCTCGAGGCCCTTTTTCGTCAGCTTGACGCCGTCGCGGCGGCTCGTCTTGACCAGGCCCTTGTCCGAGAGGCGCTTAAGCATGTCGGCGACAGTCGGCGGCGAAACTTTCATCCACTCCGCCAGGCGTGCCGCGATGACCGGACCATTCAAAGACATCTTGTAGATGGCCTCCAGATATTCTTCGACTACTTCGGTCAGCATGACGGCTCCCTCCCGGCCAGTGAAATCTATCTGCAACAATTAGTTAGACGACTCTTATTTTAGTCATTCGGTATAACTTAATCAAGGGAATAGGGCAGACGGCTTTTTTGTTTAGGGTTTGCTGCCGGATTATTCTATGATTATTCAATGATTAAGTTACCTGACTACCATATCCACACCCCCTTCTGCGGCCATGCCGGCGGCGAAATGGAGGAATACGTGCTTGCCGCGCGCGGGATGGGACTGCCGGAGATGGGTTTCGCCGACCATCTGCCACTGTTTCACATCGAAGATCCGACCCTGGCGATGGCGCATTCGGATCTTCCTCTATATATAGACAAGGTGCATGAGCTGCAGGAGGCCCACGCGGATTATCCGGTGCGGCTGGGCATCGAGGCGGATTACATCAGCAGCCACCTGGGCGAGCTGGCCGAGACGCTGGCGCTTTACGAGTTCGACTATGTTTACGGTTCGGTGCACTTCATCGGCGGCTGGGGCATCGACCAGTCCCGCTTCAAGTTCGAATTCGAGCGGCGGGATATCAACGAGGTCTACGAAAGTTATTTCGGGCTGGTGATGGCGGCGGCGCGCACCGGGCTCTTTGACGTGATGACCCATCTGGACGTGGTCAAGAAGTACGGGCACCGGCCCACGGTGGACATGAAACCGCTATTCAACGAAGTGGCGTCGACGCTGGCGAAAAGCAATGTCGCTATCGAGCTGAACGCTTCCGGGTTGAGCCGGCCGGTAGGTGAGATCTACCCCAGCCTGGAGATCCTGGAGATCATGCATGCCCATGGAGTGCCGATCACCTTCGGCTCTGACGCCCACAAGCCGTCCCAGGTCGGACGGGAGTTCGACAAGCTGCTCAAGCTGGCGCTGAGCGCCGGCTATACCGACTATGTGGGATTCGCCGGACGCGAACGTATCCCGCGGCCCTTGCCCGCGTCGGTGGATTGAGTACAAAATAACGCTGAACGGGTTGCATAGCCCGGATCTATCGCCAGAGTAATTCACCATCCTGAAAATCGAACCGACTGATGACCGAGACTTTCACATTTATATATAACCCCAACGCCGGCAGCTGCGGTGAGCGGCGGGCGATGAAGATCGCCACGACCCTGGAAACCCTGGGTGCGGTGGTCGTGCCGGTTGGGACTGAAGTGCCCGGGGATGCCGCCAGGCTGGCGCGGGAAGCTGTCGAACGCGGCTCGAAACGCATAGTCATCGCCGGCGGCGACGGCACCATCAACGAGGTCGTAAACGGCATGGCGGGCAGCGATATCGAGCTGGCGATCATCCCGATGGGCACCGTGAATGTGCTGGCCAAGGCGCTTTCGGTGCCGATGAACACCGGCGACGCCTGCCGCCTGGCGGTCAGGGGCGAAAGCATAGCGCTGGATCTCGGCCGGGCGGGCGACCACTATTTCACGCTGATGGCCGGGATCGGCTTCGATGCCCTGACGATCAAGAACCTGGACCCGGTTTTGAAACGGGCGCTGGGTGGCGCGGCTTTTCCGATCTCGGGCATTAAAACCATGATCACGGAAGAGCTACCGCTGATTTCGATCCGCTGCAGCGAAAGGGAGACCGAGGGCTACTTCGTGGTCGCCGCGAATTCCCGTTATTACGGCGGCCGCTTCGGCCCGACGCCGCTGGCTCACATGCAGGACGGTTTGCTGGACTTTTGTGTCCTGAAAGAGAAAAGCTGGCGGGAAATGCTCAGGTTCTGGATCAGTTCGCTCCGCAAGGAGCAACTGGATGAACCGCTGGCCGAGTATTTCCGGACGGACCGGGCCGAGATCAGCTGTCCTTCGGGGGAGCCGGTGCTGGTGCAGACCGACGGGGAAATAATCGGCGAGCTGCCGGTTCAGATTTCACTGGTACCCGGCGGGTTGAGGGTCTGCGCGGGAATCGGCGCCAGATGACCACGCCCGCGGGATCCCAAAATGACGCCCTGTGGTTCTCCCTATTGATGCCTGGTGATTCCCGATGGTGACGCCCGCGCGCCTGCCGGTGATAATCAGATACCTGGACCAGGAATATTTCCGCCCCCGCTTCGCGCCCCGCTATCCACCGATGGAAGAGCTGATCTTTACCATACTGTCACAGAACACTACCGACATCAACTCAGTCCGGGCGCTTGATTCCTTACGGAAAAAATACCCGAGCTGGGAGGATGCTTCCCGGGCGCCGGTGCTGAAGATCGCCGACGCCATCAGGATGAGCGGCATCGCCGGACCCAAATCGCGATATATCAAGGAGACGCTCTCGGCGCTACTCGCCGAGCGGGGTGACCTGAAACTGAACTTCCTGTCGCGGATGGGCGACCGGGAAGCGCTGGACTACCTGACGAAGTTCCCCGGCGTCGGCATCAAGACCGCCGCCTGCGTGCTGATGTTCTCCCTGGGGCGGCCGGTGATGCCGGTGGATACCCATGTCTTCCGGGTCTGCAAGCGCCTGGATTTCCTGCCCGAAGACGCTACCCGGGAGAGCGCCCACGGGATCCTCAACGCCATCGTGCCCGAGGATGACCGCTACAGCTTTCATATCAACCTGGTGCTGCACGGCCGTAAAGTCTGCAAGGCACTCAGACCCCGGTGCGGCGAATGCATGATCGAAGGTCTCTGCCCGTCGGGAATCGTCTGAAGCGTGATCGAAGGTTTTGCCCATCCGGAATCGTCTGAATAAACTGCTTTTATCCTGGAAAACCGGTCAGTTTTCCCCGATTTTTCCAGCCTTTCCAGCCCGCGGTTTCGGCCCTGTCGCAGGTTCAGGGCCGGGTTGCAATCCGGCTGCTGATGCTTGAGAATGTTCCTTCACCAGCGA
>JAENWV010000170.1 GCA_016650015.1 Thermoleophilia bacterium
AGGCACGCCGCAATGGGCGAGGCACTCGCGAGTGGAGACACGGAACGGATACAGGAGCTGCGCAACGAGATGCGTGGCAGCGGCACCTGTCAGAACCAGCAACGTAATGCTCAGCAGTAAGGGATATTACTTGACGGCCGGACAGTAGTTGCCGGCCCCACCGGATATCGCTAGCCACACAGGTACCTCGGGGCAGTTCATTCTGCCTCGAGGTGCTTTTTTTCACTGTTTGTCCGCTTTAATCCCTTTCCATGAGCTCATTTAACCTTAAAAGATAGATTCCTGACAGCACCTTCGAGAGAGACCAGGGCTTTCAGCTCATAGTTCGAACACCGTTGCACCGCCTTCACCATCAGTCATACCTCTGAAAATGCCTTACTCAAGGCAGTTTCCCCGTGACTCTATCCGCAGGACTCGGGTTGTACCGAAGACGCAGGGACCACGCTATCCGCCTACCTGACCACGGGATAATCAGCGGCATTGATGGTCTGTATCGTCTCCAGGCTTTCAGGCGTCTGGGTCCAGGCGGTCATCCCCGACCGCAGGGTAACGGCATCGTAACCGAGCATCCTTAAGATGGGCGTAACCTGCCCGGCGGACTGTCCCTGCTGGTCGATTACCACGATAAGCTGGTCACGGGGCAGCAGCGCCAGGCTCTCCGGCTCTCCGACATTTCTCCATTCGATGTGGCCCTGGGAGTCCTCATTCATCTCGAGGCCGCGTATCCAGCAGAAACATCTGTGACGCCTGCGCTGGATTCTGCAGTCGCGCCCGCAACTGGTCGATTGTCATGAGGTTGCCGGGTAACTCACTGTCCACTCCGGGTGTGGATTCGAATACCGCCGCCGCCCTTTGTTCCAGGACCCGTTGGGGAGTGGCTGCGGAGCCGGTGGTCGTATCGCTGCCGCAGGACGGGGAGGCAAGAGCGGCCCAGCAACCCATGAGGCAGAAGCCGAAAACAAAACCTACATGAGAAAAAGCCTGAGGAAGGTTGGTTTCATCTTGAACTGTTGGACGGGAATATCGTATGGTTTCAGGAAACCGGAACTACGGCTTTGGCCGGCTATCTGGCGCTCATGATTGAATTTCAAAAGTGTCATGCTTATGTTTCTCCCCGGCTTCGGGGGGAGATTTCTCTAAAGAGTGGAAACCATCTTCGTCAGTAACAGGCTAAAATTCATAAACTGCGCAATTCCGGGAATAAGGCAATGAGGCAGACCCTCATGTGACGCAGCCGGGAAGGGAAGGGCGCCGGGCTTGAAAAAAAGCGGTCAGATAAGCCTGATCGATGCGATTTCGATCGGTGTCGGCGGCATAGTTGGCGCCGGCGTTTTCTCGGTCCTCGGGGTGGCGGCCGAGTCGGCGAAGAACACGCTGTGGCTGTCGAGTTTCTGATCCGCGGCATTGGTGACAACGTGCTCGCGGGCGGTTTTAATATCTACCTCTGGTTGGCTAAATTATCGCGATAGCCCTGTATGCCATGGGCTTCGCCTCCTACCTCGCCGTCTTTTTTCCAGCGACCCCTCGACGTTTTTCTTCGCGCCGTTGCCGTCGCGGCTGTATTCTCGACGGCCTCCGCTATCAACGCGACGCTTTATGGGGGAGCTAACACCAGTTACATGGTTGACAAGGACGGCGAGCTTCCCGAGATCTTCAAAAGGAAGTCGTGGAAGGGGTGTCCCGACGGACTCTTCATTACAACAGGACTGGTGATCGCCATGATTCTCTGTCTGGGGATGTTCGGACTGCTCTCAGTCTATACGTTTGAGCAATCGAAACCGTCTTTTACGGCAATGTTTGTGGTTCTGGCCCTGTCTTTTCTGCTGGAATGGGGCTACCGCAAAATCTCACGCAGGTCCCTGCACACACTCTTCAGGTCACCGGCCGGATGAAGGCCGGTTGCTCTCCAGAAAAAAGGCAGTCTGCGCCCGCAATGCATCAATCCGCCAGGCTTCCATTCCTCTAAAGGAAAGGAAATTCTCCAGTTCCTCGACCATAGGCTCTCCCGACCGCCAGTGATGGCTGTCATCGGGCGAGTCTTCGCAGGGGCCGCCCAGTTCCCGGTTGCTTATGAGCTTGCAGTATCGGCAGAGATATAACATAGCCTAGACCCCGAAAGCCGGCCCGCAGGGCTTGCACCAGATATTCATCGATTCCCATCCTCTCGGCATGCGGCAGTTGTTGATCAGCCTGCCGAAATATTCGAATCCCCGTTTACGGAAGGCCTTGTTGATCGCCGGTTCGCCCGAGCGCACCAGCGAGTACAGGTCTTCAATACCGTATTTTCCCAGGACGTCCCGCTCCAGTTGCGAGAGCAGAAAAGTCATCAGGCTCTTGCCGCGATTCGACGGCGCCGTGGCGCAGTCGCTGATCTCAGCCGTCTTGCGCACCCGGTCCAGCTCGGCGGCGGCAACTGAAACCAGCCTGCCGGCGGAATCGCGCACGAGCCGAAAATGGCTGGCTCCCGACCGGATTGAATTCTCGATGACCGGGACTTTAAGTGGTGTCGGGTACTCGGAGAAAACTTCGCCCAGCACTGAGACTATCTCGCTGGCGTTGACGGGATTGGCCACCATGGTCGTGTAGCCGCCCGGCAGAGCTGGCAGGATGTCTGTCTTCTGCCCGCAGAGAATCGATTCCACGATCTGTTCGTGATCGTCCACCCCGCCCTCGGTGGCCCGCTCCGGGTTCAGATAATATGCCCAGATGTCCGCGTTGACATGATTGGAGAAAAAGCCTCTGATCATCCCCTCCTTGTGGAAGGACGCCTCCCGCCATTCTTCATCATCCCCCGGGTGGGCATAGACGATAACTTTGGAATACTCCCTTGGCGACTCGGTAGGGGTGAGCAGATCCGCCAGAACCGGTTTTTTTTTAAAGTCGGAAGGCGTGAGGCCATAGAGCTTGACCCGCTCGTTCCTGGGGTCGACGACGATGTCACGGCTCCCTTCCAGCACGCGCAGTTCGAAGTGGAAGGTTCCCTGATTGGTCAGGTGCCTGCTGTCGCAAAATCCCGCGAGTGTGTTAGATTCGTGTCCCCTGTGCTCCCCTTTCAACATGATCCACTGTTTAATCTGGCTGCCGCCATGGCTTCCTGGATGATGTCCGCGTGCTGCGATCCGTCTGCCCAGCGCAATTGTCCCTGCGGGGGCAGCAGGTGTATGGGGTCAAAGTAAAGGTAGGCTTTGTCACCGCTCACGCAGGGGCTGCGGTAGACGCTGACTCCGGTCGTTTCATCATAATGGTCAAAGCTGTATACATCGCGCTTGCCGCCGCCGCCGGGCACATCGTTCACGAAGACCGGCGTGTTGTAGCCGGAGGTGGCGCCGCGCACCTTTCTTTCGATCTCCAGCGTATCCGCCACGCGGGTGCGAAGCTCCTCGACTCCCATGACCATATCGTGCTGATAAACGTAGTAAGGCTTCACGTTCATGTATGAAAGCTGCTTGATCAGCAGGGTCATGGACTCGGGCGTATCGTTGACCCCCCGGATCAGAACGCTCTGGTTCCTTACCCGCACCGCCCGTCTGTAAAG
>JAENWV010000171.1 GCA_016650015.1 Thermoleophilia bacterium
ATTCTGAGTATCTTGGTAGTATATTAATTGACAAAGATATTTATATTGACATAAATAAAATGAACTTGTATTATAAAAACTCACTTTGTTTGATAATGGGTATGAACTGGCGGTCCCTGAATAAAAGACGTATCCATCGCCGGCGGACCTTAGTCGGGTGTTAAGAACAGTTGATTACCACCGCGCGCCGGAACTCACCCGGACTGGCATTTGGTTGCCACTTGCCCGCTATTACCCTATAGTTACTGTAGCCCGCTAGAACGCGGGTGTTAATTTGGTTTGAAGTGCTTGGCTGATGGTTCTTTTGGCAGTTGATCGAGTACTCCTACCACGGGAATGGTGAGAGGAGGAATTAACTTGCCAGAAGGAACAGTCAAATGGTTCTCCGATCAGAAAGGCTTCGGCTTTATTGAGCGCGAGAACGGGACAGATCTGTTTGTGCACTTCTCTGAGATCAAAGGCGACGGCTTCAAAACCCTCGCCGAGGGCCAGAAAGTGAGCTTCGAAGCTACGGAAGGCCCCAAGGGCCCCCAGGCCACGAACGTGAATCCCATAGCTTAGTATTCCAATGAGGAATCCAACGGGGGCCCTCCGGAAGGAGGGCTCTTTTTGTTTAAAGTCCCGAGCAGGAAGGATAGGCGTAAAGATCAACAAGCTTCCTGAATTAACAATTGGAGACCTGAAGGCGAAGCTTCCCATCATTCAGGGAGGCATGGGCATCGGCATCTCTCTCGCCGGTCTGGCCTCCGCCGTGGCCAACGAGGGAGGCATTGGCGTCATCGCCGGCGCCGGCATCGGCATGACCGAGTCTGACTTTTATCAGAATTATCTGGAAGCCAACATCCGGGCGGTCAAGAACGAGATCAGGAAAGCGCGGGAACGTACCCGGGGCATCCTCGGCATCAACATCATGGTGGCGCTCTCCAACTACGCCGACCTGGTCAAGACCTCCGTCTCCGAAGGAATCGACGTGATATTTTCCGGCGGCGGGCTGCCGCTGGACCTGCCGCAGCTGCTCGGCGACAACATGAAGACCAAGCTGGTTCCTATCGTTTCCTCGGGAAGAGCGGCGAGGGTGCTCTGCAAGCGCTGGGCCAACAATCACGGACGTCTTCCCGACGCCGTCGTGGTCGAGGGTCCCAAGGCCGGCGGCCACCTGGGCTTCAAGCCGAAAGAGCTGGACGATCCCGCGCACGCCCTGGAGAAGCTGATCCCCGAGGTGATCGCCGAGGTGAAACCGTTTGAGGATCTGCACGGCGTGACCATTCCGGTGATTGCGGCCGGCGGCATCTACACTGGTGAGGACATCTCAAAGTTTCTGCGTCTCGGAGCCGCCGGGGTGCAGATGGGCAGCCGCTTCGTCACCACCGATGAATGCGACGCCTCCATCGAGTTCAAACAGACCTATATAGACGCGACGGAAGACGACCTGGTCGTCATCAAGAGTCCCGTGGGGATGCCGGGACGCGCCATTCGCAACCAGTTCCTTGATGACGTCAGCGAGGGCAAGCGCAAACCATACAAGTGCCCCTATCACTGCATCAAGACCTGCGACTACAAGGGAAGCCCCTATTGCATCTTCTTCGCCCTGATGAACGCCCAGCGCGGCAAGCTGAAGCACGGCTTTGCCTTCGCCGGCACCAACGCTTACCGGGCGACGGAGATCATCTCCGTCCACGAGTTGATGGAGACGCTGGTGCGAGAGTATAACGAGGCTGAGGTCCGGCTGGAGGAAACGGGCGACTCGACTTCTTCTTCTTCAGCTTAGCCATTAACTGACACCGGCAGGGCGTGGTTCAACCGGACGCCGGCCGGCGAGATATCCGCCGCCCAGGCCATCGCTTCCACTCCTGAATCCATCACACTTCTGAGGCGAACTCCGGGTCGATGACATCCGCCGGCTGCATCTCATCGGCGTCTCCGCGCTGCACACAGAAGAAAACGACGGCTCGATCTCCCTCGGCGGCGATGCGTCCCGTTCTTCCAGATGTTTTGTGCCGCGCGCGCTCACCGAGTCGGGAAAAAGGGCGACGCCGTTTTCGACCAGGGTGACGCTTTTGACCTCCAGGTAGCAGTCCGGGCCTGGCATGCCGCCTCGGAACTGGTTGTCACTCTGAGCCGGGCCTGGCATGCCGCCTCGAGCCCGGCTATCACCCTGAGGGCAGCAAAGGGTCTCACCGCCGTCCATATCCGCCGCTCTTCCCGTAAGCAGGAAGTCCAGACGGCTATGGCCATGGCGGAACTCGGCGCGAATGGTGTCATATCCGCGCAACTCATCAACTAGCCCGCGCTTGATCGCTTCCCTGACGATCAGGTTGGCCGCCCCTGTGTTTACTGAAACGAGCACGTTTGGCGGCAGCCGCCCGGCTTCACCCGGCACTTCCACCAGCTCCCAGCTGTACCGGTACTTGCGGGCGCCATTCTGCGAATCGCGCAGCCAGACCCGCAGGCCGGGGGTGTCGAGACCGGTCATCGAGCCGGTGTTCGCCACGTGCGCGGTGATAACGCTGCCGTCTGCCAGCCGAACATCCGCGAGGAAGCGTTTGTAACGCCGGACGAGGACAGCTTCGATAAGTTGTGGGGAGAATCGCATATAAATGATTGCCAGGAGGCGAAAGCGGCAATAACTATCCATGGCAATAATAATCTTATACCGAGCGGCTATGGCAGTAGCAATGGATTCACGGGAACCGGCTATGGCAGTACGGACCACATCCGGAGCGGCAAAATGCTGACCGTCGACGGCATCAATCTGAAAAAGGGCGGCAGGCAGATCATCAATGACGTTTCCTTCCGGGTTGATGACGGGGAGATCTTCGGTATCCTCGGCGCCAACGGCGCCGGCAAGAGCTCGCTGGCTTTCGCTCTGATGGGCAGCTCGGATTATCAACCCGACCGTGGAGTTATCAGCTTTGACGGCGTCGACATCACCCACATGCCGATGGACGAGCGCGCCCGGTTGGGTATCACCCTGGCCTGGCAGGAGCCGGCGCGGTTCGAGGGGATCCCCGTTCCCGATTTCGTGCTGCTTGGAAGCGACGCCTCTCGCGACGCCTCTCGCAACGCCGCTCACGATGCCGCTGGCCACGACGCCTCTCGTAACGCCGCCCCCGATGCCGGCGACCACGACGCCGGGTTGGCGGCTAAATGCCTTGAGCAGCTGCGTCTCACCCCGTCCGAGTACTCTCATCGAATGGTGGACAGGACCCTGAGCGGCGGCGAGCGCAAGAAGATCGAACTGGCGTCGGTGCTGGCGATGAGGCCCCGGCTGGCCATCCTCGACGAGCCCGATTCGGGCATCGACATGATCTCCCAGGAGGCCATCATCAGCATGATTTACGAGATCCGCGATTACGGTGGCTCCGTGATCCTGATAACCCATGAGGAGGAGGTCGTGAAGATCGCCGACCGCGCCGCCCTCATGTGCAGTGGCCTCGCTTTTAAAACCGGCGGCACCCAGGAGATCGTCGAATATTACCGCGGCCGCTGCGCGCCCTGCACCAGTAGGTCGTACCCGTCGTCTGGAGACACGG
>JAENWV010000096.1 GCA_016650015.1 Thermoleophilia bacterium
CGCTCCTTCTCCTTCATGATCAGGTTGTAGACCTCGTCGTCGGCCTGGGTGTTGCCGCGAGTGTCCTTGAGCGCGCCCTTGCGGTCCTGGGCGAAGTAGCCGTCGTGCAGCTTGTCGATAGGCTGTTTGAGCCACTCCAGATCGCTGAACCTCTCATCTTTCGCCGCCGCCGCCAGCTCCGCCTCAAAAGCCTGGGCGAACTTGCCCTTCGCCGTCCGCCCCTCATCATCATAGTCGCGGTAGTTGGCCACCCGGTCGATGAAGAACAGGCTCAGGACCTTGATGCCGCGGTCGCGCAGGATCAACTCCTTGTTGAGATGCTGCCTGATGGTGTGCTTGATCTGCGCCCGCCAGATGTCATCGCGCATGCCGCCCATCTCCTCGCCCAGGCGCAAAGTCCGGCCATTGCTGAAGCGGATGAACTCGCCGCCCGGCTCGGCGTTGATCTCGGCCACGGAAAAACCCTCGGCATAATTGGCGCGTTCACTGGAAAGAGCAAAAAGATCGGCTCCGTTTTTGATGATGACGGACTTCTCCTTCGGCCCTGCTGAGGTCTGCGTATGAATCCGCAACCTTGCCTTGATGCCATTCTTGTAGTCGATCCGCTCCACCCGCACGAAGGCATCGTTGGCGACCCCCTCGGCGGCGGCACTGGCCACCACGATCTGCTTGACCAGTTTCAGCTCAAACGCCCGCACCGGATCGAGCCGGTAGACGAGATTGTAGGGGTTGCGGTGGGTGGCGGAGTACCGCAACGTGCAGAGCGGATTGAGCGCCTTGATGGCATCCTGCGCTTTTTCGGTTGAGTCCACACTCTGCGGCTCATCGATGATGACGATGGGCCGGGCGGCCTGCACATACTCGATCCAGGCGCGGCCGCCGGCGTCGTCGCGCTCCTTGTAGATGACATTGCTCTTCTGCTCTGCCTCGGTGCCGGTGAAGTTCTTGCGGAAAGCGTCAATATTGATGACCAGGATCTGCAGCGTGTTGCCGACGGCAAACTGCCGTAGCCGGTTGATTTTTTTCGCGTCGTAGACAAAATGCTCAAAGGACGGGTTGTTGTACAAAGCGCGAAAATGCTCCGCGGTAATCTCGATGTTCTTCAGCACGCCTTCGCGGATCGCCACGCTGGGCACCACGATGATGAACTTCTGGAAGCCATAGCGCCGGGAAAGCTCGAAAATGGTGCGCAGGTAGACATAGGTCTTGCCCGTGCCGGTTTCCATCTCCACCGAAAAGTGCGGACAGCTGCGCGACCGTTCGGCAGGCCCGTCAAACAGCTCCCACGCCTCCAGCGCCGCCGTCGGATCAGCCACTTCGATATCGTTGTGAGCCTGGATGGCGCGAGTATTGGCCGCCAGCGCCTCTTCCGCCAGCAGGAGTCGGTTACCTACTCCCAGCTCGGTGCGGGCCTGCCCGGCGTAGAGCTGGCCGTAATCCTCAAGATGAACCACGCTGAATTCCGGAGCGCCCTGCGGCTGCCCGTCGAACAGGTCGGTGATCGCCGCTACCGCGTCGAGCTGGAACTGCTGGTTGGCGTCGAACTGGAGTTTCACTGGTTTTTCTTGCTTTTTTTTCTCGGCTGTTTTACCGGCTTCAAATGTGCCGTGTCTTTCTCGAAATCACTCTTGAAGTGTTTATCCTGAACGACCCGGAATTTGTCGTATTGCTCATCCACAAGCTGTTTGGCTACCTCGTGAGAGACGCGCCCGGCATTTTCCAGAATCTCGTATTCATTGAAATGAAGGAAAGCATCCAGTTTCTCGACCCAGTCTTCCATCTTCATGGGGATCTGGCGAGCTGCCTGGAGTTCGGCATAGTCCAGATACATGACTACGATACGCTCCAGCTCCTTGATCTCTGTTTCTATGAGGTAGTTTTTTGCGACGATAACATCTGACTTCAGGATCTTTCCTTGTGGCGAGTTCTTCCAGGTTGTCAGCCCCATATTCGGTTTGTCCGCATCCGCGCGAGCGGCGATTATCTCGGCTGCCGTCTGACCGGTTATTGCCCAATGCAGTTTGTTCTGTACGGTGGCGAAGAAAGTCTGGGTGATCTCGGCATCTTGCTGATAATTAATGCTGCATTGTTCGTAGATGTCTGCAATTTTCAGATAAAAGCGGCGCTCGCTGGCGCGAATCTCGCGAATCCGTTCCAGCAACTCGTCGAAGTAATCCTTACCGAAGCGCTGGCCCTGCTTGAGCCGCTCATCATCCAGCACAAAGCCTTTGATGATGAACTCGCGTAAGGTTTGCGTCGCCCAGATGCGAAACTGTGTCGCCTGCTGGCTATTAACGCGGTAGCCCACGGAGATAATGGCATCAAGATTGTAGAAGTCTACCTCGCGAGAAACATCACGGCCGCCCTCGTTTTGAACTACTCGAATTTTTCGAGTAGTTGCCGCTTCGCTTAATTCACCCGCCTTGAAGATTTCCTTTAAATGATACGTAATCGTGTGCGATTCAACACCAAATAATTCTGACATGTGGCGCTGATTAAGCCAAAAAGTCTCATTCTGAAAGAAGACCTCAACCCTGGCTTTACCCTGCGGAGTTTCATAGAGAAGAATCTCACCCTCGCGCGGCTCTTTCCCTTCCACCATCGAATCCCCCTTAAACCGTCTTGAAACTAGTGATGCCCTTTGTTCTGAAAATCTGTACGGCGTTGGCTTTAAGCTGGTCGTTGCCGGCGAAGCCTTCATCGAGGCAGACCACGCGTTCGGGCTTCAGGCCGGCTATGGCACGGATAAGTTCCAGCGTCAGCTCCCGCTCCAGGCAGATGAAGAGGGCGCCACCGGCCACGCTATAAACGGTTTTGCCGGCGAGCGTCAGCGTTTCGACCGGCGCGGTGAGGGGGTAACCGCTTTTAAGAAGAAGTTCGTAGAGGATGTCATCCTGCGAGCGGCCGTCGCGCACGTGCTCGACGTGCATGTCGAGCTGGTCTTTCAATGCTTCGGTGTCGTGCGACACGTCGGCGTTCCAGGGTTTGAAGTTGGATTCGTCCAGCTTGAAGACGCGGAAGCCGCGGTCCTGCTGATTGTCGCCGTCGAGATCGAGTTTTGTGGCGTCTTCTTCGTTGACCTTCTTGATGACGCGGCGGACGCGCTCCTTGGTGATTTCGGCGATGGTGGGATAATCCTCGCGGCCGGTTGGCTCGGGGAGCTGGACAAGGATGAACTTGCGGTTGCCATTGTCCTGTTTATTTAGGTCAAGAACGGCTTGGGCAGTTGTGCCGGAGCCAGCGAAGAAGTCGAGGACGAGACCCTCATTGCCAGCGGCTATCTCAAGTATTCGTTTTATCAAACGCGAGGGCTTTGGCGTATCATAGACTGTTTGTGACCCAAAAACCGCTCTAATCTCTTTCCTGGCTTCATCCGTGTGACCAACTTCTTTGGCTGGCCACCACGTCCAAGGAACTAACCCTTCGACCTCGCTCAAATACCTAATGATACCTGGCTGCGAGGAACCCTCCTTGCCGAAGTAAATCCGGCCAGCAGCTTTCAACTTGAGATATTCGGGCTCGATAAGCGACCAGCACCGACCTTCAGGCGGTTCGTGCCGAATACCGGTAGGTGTCTCGATTTCATACATCTGGTTCGGTCGATATCCTTGCGCCGTCATCGGGACCGCTCGCCATCTTCCTTTGGGATCGCCATTCGGATTCTTGTAAACGCGTGCCTGATCTTCGCTCATAGGGATGAGTGCACGCTGTTCCTGGAATGCCTCCACGTGGGCTGCATATACAAGAAGGTAATCATGAGCGTCGCCGATGGCCCCCCTATTTTCTCGTGAATAGCGTTTTTGCCAGATTACTGCAGCGACAAAATTTTCTTCTCCAAATACTTCGTTCATCAGCGCCCGTAGGTTGTGAACCTCGTTATCATCAATAGAAATAAAAATAACCCCATCCTCCCGCAACAAATTCCGCGCCAGATACAACCGCGGATACATCATGTTCAGCCACTTGGAATGGAACCGCCCGTCAGCGTCGGTGTTGGTGCCGAACTTGCGGCCCTCGGCGTCCACCTGCCCGGTGTATTCCAGGTAGGTCCGCAGGGATTCGCTGTAGTTGTCGGGGTAGATGAAGTCGTTGCCGGTGTTGTAGGGCGGATCGATGTAGATCATCTTCACCTTGCCCAGATACGACTTCTGCAGTAGCTTGAGCACTTCGAGGTTATCGCCCTCGATGATCAGGTTCTCGCTGGTGTCAAAGTTAACGCTCTCCTCCGGCGCGAGGCGCAGCGTGCCCAGACTCGGCATCTGGATGGTCCTGAAGCAGTCAGCCTTGCCCGGCCAGCTCATGCCGTAACGCTCACGGCCGGTGTCCACCGCCTCACCCAGGGCCAGCTTCAGCCGCTCGAAATCGAGCTTGCCGCCCTCAGTGCGGACCTCGGGAAACAGGCGCAGCAGCTCCTGCCGTTTGTCCTCGGCGATATCCTGGGAGCTTAAATCCATTTTTTCTGGCTTATCGTTCAAACGCGGCTCCTGGATTCCAAAATTCAACGTCGTGGGGACTTTTACGCACACCGGCCACTCCGGAAGAACAATATCACCCGCGCTGGACGGAAAAAAGACAAACGGGCGTCAGGTGGTCCAATAGAGATGAAACAGGCAAGGGGTTCAGGGGAGAGGCCAGAGCCCAATTGACAAGTTGCTCTCAGCGATGGAGGATTAATCGGATCAATCTAAACCACAAGTGTAAAACCTGTTCTTCCTGCTATTATTGGAATAACGTATGAAGGAGTGGGGGTTTATATTGCAGAATTTGCAATGTTGGGGTTGTTATATGGATAGGTATAAACACTGTTATGCGACTTTATGTCAGAAGTCGGTAAACTAAAAAACACTGGAGTATAATATGAACGAAGTCAAAGGATTATTTTTTGATGTAGGTGGAACTGTTTTCGATTGGAAAAATACGGCCCGTGAACAAATTCAGAAATTGGCCGATGAACAGGGCCAAGCAATAGACAGCGAAGCCTTCGCTAATAACTGGCGAGGAGAGATGTTTAAAATTCACACGCAGGTGAGACATGGAAACTTGCCATGGATAAATTCTGATGACATGCATCTGCTGGCATTAGATAATTTAACAAACAGCTATCCACTCTTGACCACAATTGACTGCATGTCTCTTGTAAAATCGACTTGGCATCACCTTAAACCCTTTGCCGGAGCCCCTGAAGCGATCAACCGTTTGCGAACTAAATATACGGTAGTAGTGCTCACAATCTTGAATTGGGAAAGCATTGTCAGCAGCTCAAAAGCGGCCAAAGTCCAGTGGGACGGTATTCTTTCATGCGAGTTTTTGGGCTATTACAAACCCTCTTTACAAGCCTACATAAAAGGGACCAGCCTCCTGGGACTGAAACCGGCGGAGGCAATGATGGTTGCTGCCCACAAAGGCGATTTGGCAGCGGCCCAGACTACCGGGATGCATACAGCTTATGTAAACGTTCCAGAAGAAGACAATATGGCTGACTTCGGACAAACAAGCGAGACTATTTTTGATATTGAGGCCAATAATTTTGAGGACTTGTGCAAAAAACTACAAGTATGATTTCAGATTTATTCAGTCTGTCTACGAGATATAAAACAAAGCATAACAAAAGCATGCACCAGATGGCGCGAACGTCGGCGGCGCTGACGCGGCAAGTTCGTTGGCGCCACTGGTGATGCAGGTCGTTAGTCACCTTGAGAAGGAAAAGCAACGTGGAAGAATCAACACCCGACTTCTCGCTCATCGTGAGCAATAATGACCAGGCTGCGGCACAGGCCTTGGCGCGTGGGGATTTCGTGCAGGCCTATCTTCTGGTCCATGCGCTGATCGAGGCCCTGCTCAGGCTGTTCCTCAGCATCCCTGACGGGAAGGACATCAGTTTCAACGACCTCATCCACAAGTACCGAGCGTACCTCGAGGAGGAGCACTACCCAATCCCCACGTTTATTGATGAGCTGACGCAGTTCAATCAGCGCCGCAACCGGCTTGTCCGTCAACTGTGGCGAAAGGGCTTCTCATTTACGAATCGCCAAACAGAGGATGCGGCACGTATGGCTGTCATGATGTATGGTCTGTTCATCGAGTGGCTAGAGACCTTCGACCCCGAGATCACCCGGATGGGATTTCGGTACGATGACGGCGACTAACATGCCGCTGCAGCCGACGGCGCGCGCGCCTGCAGATGGTAACGCGCGACGGGCTCACCGAGCCCACTGCGGCTGAGCGGCAGGCAGTTAGCCCTCAAAAAACTTGCAACGACATTCTCTTCAGCATAGAATAAGCATTATATTAGGATCTAAATTTAATGCTGGAGGCAAGCCATGACGCTGAGTATTACCGAAGACATCCGCTCAATTACTGAATTAAAACGAAATACAAACTCC
>JAENWV010000129.1 GCA_016650015.1 Thermoleophilia bacterium
CTGTTCGACAAACTGGCCGAAGAGATCTCGCGCCAGGCGCCCGCCGAGGTGCGGCTGCACAAGGACGGCGAGCCGCTGATGGCGCCCCGGATCTTCGAGCTGATCGACCGTATCAAGACGGTGGCGCCGAGCACGCTGCTCAACATGGACACCAACGCCCTGTTGCTGGACGAGGAAAAAGCGGAGAAGATCCTCGACTCTAAACTCGACGTGCTGCTCTTCAGCGTTAACGCCGCCACCGCGGAAACATACAAAAAGGTGCGCGGGTCAACAAAATACGACCAGGTCATTGCCAACATCGAACGCTTCCTGGCCATGCGCCAGAAGCGCGGTTATGTCTGGCCTAAGGTCAAGGTTCAGCTGATCGTCATGGCCGAGACCAAGAACGAGATCGGCCTCTTCCGCGAGCAGTGGGGTCCCCACGAAGTCGACGTGCTGATGATTCCGGCGATCAACTGGGGCGGCCACCGGCCCGAGGTCCAGAGCCTGATGCAGCTGCCGAAGAAGCGTTATCCCTGCACTTTTCTCTGGAATTCTTTTTCCATCAACTGGGACGGCAAGGTCAGTTTTTGCAACGTGGACTTCAATCACCTGGGTATCGTCGGCGACCTGCACGAGCAGTCCATCGCCGAGGTCTGGAAGAGTCCCGAATTCGAGCGCTACCGCAGCCGGCACAAGGCCGGGCGCTGGAGCGAGATCGACCTCTGCCGTGACTGCAACTACTGGGCTTACACGCGCAATGTCTGGTATCCGACCGGGAAAGGCTGGAAGTGAGTCCGGCGGAAGAGGCTATGGCAGGAGTGGAAAAGGGATCTGCAACCAGACCCGGCGCGGACGCTTCTGGCGCTTGCGACCTCTGTGGCGGCAGGCATCACGATCTGATCTTTACCGGCCACGACCGGCTGTTCGGCATCGAGGGCGAGTTCCCCCTGGTACGCTGCCAGGACTGCGGCCTGGTGTTCGTCAATCCGCGGCCTTCCTTCGAGGAAATGGGCCGTTTTTATCCCCAGGATGATTACGATCTCTACAACAAGGCGGCCGGCCTCAAGGATCGCGGCATGGACGAGCTCGGGCGTCTGCTGGGCCCGCGCAAGGGCCGGATAGACAAGTATCGGGACCACGGCCGGCTGCTGGACATCGGCTTTGGCGACGGCTCTTTTCTGTATTTCATGAGGGAATGCGGCTGGGACGTCGCCGGCGTGGATTACAACCAGAAGATGGTGGAGCTGGTCCGGGACGAACTGGGAATCGATGCTGTAACCGGCCAGCTCGAGGATGCGAAATATCCCGACGGCGCTTTTGACGTAGCCACTCTCTGGGGTGTGCTGGAGCACGTGCAGAGTCCGCGGCGGACGATCGAGGAAATCAGCCGTATCACCGGCGATGGCGCCCTGGTGGTAATTTATACCCAGAACGCGTCGTCACCCGAAGCTCGCTGGCTGGGCAAGGACTGGTTCATTTACGAGCTGCCGCGCCACCTCTACAGTTTTACGCCGGATTCGCTGGCGAAGCTGCTGGCGCAATCCGGATTCTGTGTGGCCGAGACCGTTTTCGAGACGCCGCTCTACTATTGCCAGATGAACTGGCAGTATTTCAAGGAACGGCGGCTGGGCCGCCGGAACGACGTGATTCACAACCCGACGCTTGTCGACCGCGTTGTCACCAAGCTGCTATCGTTCTACCGCCGGGCGGTAAACGGCGGCCCGAAGTCTTCGGCGATGACGGTCTATGCGGTCAAACGCGAATCCTGCATACCGGGTGATGCCGGCGACGGCATCAAGGCGGCGGCTATTGCCGGCGACACCGGCGGGGCCGCAACAGTAGCAACGGGGACCGGCGAAGCGGCGACCGGCGCATCGGCGCCGGAAACCAGAGGAAACGGGGAGCACGGTGCAGACCAATAAACTTGGCAATACCGGGCTGGAAGTCTCCCGCCTGGGTTTGGGCGGTATCCCCTTCCAGTACATCAGCCAGAAGGAAACCGGTGAGATTATCGGCGCGGCGCGTGAGCGCGGCGTGAACCTTTTTTATACCTCGCGCATGTACCGCGATTCGGAGAACAAGATCGGCCTGGCGCTCCGCGGCCAGCGCGATCAGGTGGTGCTGGGCACCAGCACCCACAAGCGCAAGAAGACCGAGGCGCTCAAGGAGGTCCGCGACAGCCTGGGAAACTTCGGCGTCGACGCCATCGATATTTATTCCCTGCACAATGTGCTGACGCTCTCGGCGCTCAAGGAGATCATGAGTCCCGGCGGTGCCTACCATGCCCTGGACGAGATGAGGAACGCCGGCTATGTAAAGCAGGTGGGCATCAGCGCCCACCAGCCGGAAACGATCCTCACCGCCCTGGAGTTGGCGGCCTTCGACGTGGTTGAGTTTCCGCTCAACTACGTGGACCGCGAGGCGGCCGAGGGAACCGAGCAGCTGCTCGAGGAGCTGCAAAAGCGCGGGATCGGCTTCGTCTCGATCAAGCCGATGGTCTTCGGTTACGCCGGCAACGCCAACGTGGCCATGCGCTATGTTTTCAACTGCCGGCCGGACTCGACTATTGTCGGAACATACAATCTGGATGAGCTGAACCAGAACCTCGCGGCCGAGGCCGACCCCGGCCCAGTGAGCCGTGATGAGATCATGGACACTATCGCCGAGTCGGAGAAGAAGTGTTTCAAGGTCTTCTGCCGCCGTTGTGAAACCTGTGTCGAGTGCCCCCGGGGCATCGACATCCGCACCGTCCTGCGCTGGTACGAGTACTTCGACCGCTACCATTCCGGGGACTGGGCTCGCGACCATTATCGCAGCCTGAGACCGAGCCTGGAGGCCTGTGACAATTGTGGTGTCTGTGAGCGGGATTGCCCGTACCACATACCAATCAAGCGGGAGTTCGCCCGGGCAAAGGTCGATCTGCTTCCTCGCCGCAGCCCCAGGCGTCTGGTCAAGAAAAAACTATTTGGCGATTAACCGATCCTGACGGATGAAGCCTCTGGACAATTCCCCGGATAGACCTGTGGCGCCCAGCGGAGCGGAGGTGCGCCGGGAGCCCCGTACCTCCCGTCTGCATCAAGCCTGGCGTATCAGCATCGTCGTCACGGTAGCCGCCGGCCTCATGCACCTGCTCAATCTCGTGGGAAGCGGCCGCGTCGGCTTCGGACCCACTATGTTAACCTTGTTCCGCGCCGGGTTTGCCGTATCCTGGGGTCTTATGTTTGCAGTCTGGATCAGGGAGCGCCGCTGGCCGCGGCTGGATCTTACTGATGCTGTTATCGCCGCGGCGGCTGCGGCTTTTATATTACGCGGTGCCTTTACGCCGGAGACCTTTACCATTACTCTCAACTGGGTCATCACCGGCGCCGGGGTCTTCTTTCTGGTTCGCCTGGGTACGCGGGATGCAGCTGATATACGGTTGTTACTCTCTGCCATCGTATCCGTGGCACTGGTTATCAGCATTTTTGGCATCTTCGAGTACGTCTTCAAGGCCAACCCTCTTTTCGATAACATCCAGATCGAGGCGATTGGCGCAGACCAGCGGATAGCGGCCAGCGACCAGTTCTACCGTATCCGTTCCCTGGTGGGGCATCCCGGTTTCGTCGGTGCAATCCTGGTGGGCTCAATGCCCCTGACCATGCTGGTGCTCTGGCGGCGTCGCTGGCTGATGGCGGCCTCGCTGGCAATGCTCACGACCGCCCTTTTCCTCACCTTCAGCCGGGGTTCATGGATCATCGCCGTTCTGGTGCTCTTGCCGATTCTCGCCTTTCGGGCGCGAAACTGGCTGAAGCGCAATTATAAATGGATAGCTCTCCTGGCGCTCATTCCCGCGATTGTTATTGCCGTTGATTATTTCAATCGGCAGGAAGTTTCGGTTGAAATGGGTGAAGTCCTGCGGGAGAAAGGCTTGCACTGGATGATGGCCCAGGACGGGCCGATCCGTCTTACCAGTGGCGAGGCTTATGGCGTGCAACCGCTCAAAAAGTACATCTACTTCGATATCGCCGATGATTTCTATCACGGCGCCGGACAGGGGCCGGTAACCGTTGTCATCCGTTTCTTTGACCGCGGCTTTGGTGCTATCCGCATCGAATACGATTCTGCGGATAACGAGGGCAGTCGTTATGAAGGCGCTTACACACCCTCGGCCTGGATCAACAAGACCGATAGCCGCAAGTGGACCACGGCGGCTTTTTACCTGGACAAACCCCGCTTCGAGGGACGGCAGCAAACCAGTGCCGATTTCCGCATCGTGGACGATGATAACCTCATGACCCTGTCAGAGGTAGTAGTGCAGAGGGGCAGGCTGAAGCTGCTGGGTGTGATAATGCAGCAATGGCTGTCGCGTGGA
The DNA here is from genome assembly GCA_016650015.1 of Thermoleophilia bacterium. GTDB lineage: Bacteria > Actinomycetota > Thermoleophilia > BMS3ABIN01 > BMS3ABIN01 > JACRMB01. The sequence goes on from JAENWV010000129.1 coordinate 4,334, forward strand.
GGATCGCTCAGCACGCGGACTGGCTTCATTCCTTTCGCCTGGGAGGTTTTGCTGGAAAACCCGCTGGGTGTAGGTATCTACAATACCCCGGGGACCGATCACCATGCCGTCGACAGTCTGCCGCTGACCTGGGTGATGGAACTTGGCTGGCCTGGCTTGGTTCTTTTGCTCGCCATGATAATTCTGATAATCCGGGAGTGCCGGATGGCCTGGTTCCAGCCCGGAGTGCCGGCCGCGGTGTTGCTCTTGTCTCTGGTGGTCCTATTGCTTCATGGTGCCCACCTGATGATCCTTTATGACAAGCCAAGCCTGGTGCTGTTCGCCTCGTTAGCCGCCATATACACAAACATTCGTCCTTGGGCCAGGGGAGGGGCGACCATCGGTTTATCGAATGAAGACTGCATGGTCTAAACTTGAAAGCATGGCTATGATCTTAATACAGCACAAATGAAGAACATTCCCGGGACATCCACTTTATTACCTGCGCCGGCTGGCCCGAGGTGTGCCGCCGGAGTTCATCCTCTCCTGGGAAGCTGACATCCCGCGGTTGCTGCCAGGGAAAGACCAGGATCTGGATAACCGTCTAC
>JAENWV010000179.1 GCA_016650015.1 Thermoleophilia bacterium
CGCGCTCGATGTCCAGGCGCATGGCGGCCAGTATGCGCCGCGAGATCATCATCAGGACGAAGCCGACCGCCATGCCGATCACCGGTGAAAGGACGAGGGCGGCCATGACCTCGGTCATCTTGGTCCAGTTGACCCCGTCCGTTCCCAGCGCCATGACGCCCGCGCCCAGCAGCCCGCCGATGAGAGCGTGCGAGGAACTAACCGGCAGCCCCCATAGCCAGGTAATAATATCCCATAGCAGGGCGCCGATCAGCGCCGCCACTACCAGCTTCGCCATCACGTTCGAGTCCGCGACCTCGTCAAAGTTGATGACGCCGCCGATGGTCTTGGCTACCTTGATGCCGAGGAAGGGGCCCACGAAATTGAAGGCTGCGGATATGAAGATCGCCGTATGGGGCTTGAGTGCCTTGGTATAGATGACAGTTGATACGGCGTTACATCCGTCGTGAAAACCGTTCATCAGGTCGAAGGCGATGGCCGCGACGACTACCATGACTAGAAGGAGGGTACTGTCCACGGGCTTTTTTTATCACCTGGCCGGGCCCTCTGCAACCTGCCGGTGATTAAAGTTTCAGCTTCCCCCGATAAGCTTGGAAAGAAGCACGCCGCCACCGACCACCCAGCAGTAAATGGCGAAGACCGCCAGGCTGTGGCGGCGTACATAACCGAGCAGAAACTTGACCGCCGCGAACCCCGAAACGGCCGCGAATAAAAAGCCTGTGATCAAGGTTGCTGTCTCCTCACCGTTGCCGCCGGTCTCACTGTCAGCGCCGCCGCCGAAACCGTGCCGCAGTTTAAAGATCGCGGCGCCGGCGATGATCGGCACACTCAGCAGGAAGGAATACCGGGCGGCGGTTTCCCGTTTCAGCCCCAGGAAAAGACCGGTGGAGATGGTCGAACCCGAACGTGAGATACCGGGAAGAATGGCCACCGCCTGGGCAAAGCCGATCGCCAGCACATCGGAGATTTTCATCTGGGCGACGCCCCTGCCATGAAGGGCGCGCTCTCCCGAGACCTTCTGGCTGGCCAGTAGAAGCACTCCGGTGATCATCAGGAAGAAGGCGACCCAGACCGGTTCGCCGAAAGCCGCCTCGAATTTTTTCTCCAGCAGCCCGCCGATGACCGCCGCCGGTATGGTGCCGACCACTAGAAAGAGCCCCACGCGCCGCTTGACGACGGCGGCCTCGTCCTTCTTAAAAAATGCCTTGACGATCTCCAGCAGGTCACGCCAGAAATAGGCGATTACCGCAACCATCGATCCCAGGTGCAGGATCAGGTCGAAGGAGACCGAGGGCGCCTCCCAGCCCATCAGATCGGGGACCAGAACCAGATGCGCCGAACTGCTTACCGGCAAAAATTCGGTGAGACCCTGGACGATGCCGAGGATCAGGGCTTCGATAATGGTCATTTCCTCACATCCTCATTCTCTGTGCGCCGCCTGCCCGTGCCGGTTCTTCCTGAAATTGATCAGCTGGGTTCATCATTGTGAATTATCCTGGTCCGGGGCTTCATTGCCGGCGATCTCCGCCGTGACCCGGTCCTTCTTCATGTTGTTGACATGCCGCCAGATGTACCAGATGACCCCGGCGAGGATCAGTAATGCGATGGCGAAGTCAGCCTTGTGGAAATATCCCCCCAGGGTGTCCCAGTTCTCGCCCATTTTATAGCCCACATAGGCCAGGCCGGTAGACCACGGCAGCGCCCCCAGAAAGGTATAGAGGCTGAAAGTCGAGAGCTTCATGCCGCTGATCCCGGCAGGGAAGGAGATGAAAGTCCTGATGACCGGCAGCATCCTGGTGAAGAACACCGTGCCGCGGCCGTATTTTTCGAACCATCGGTCCGCCAGATCGAGGTCATGATGAGACAAAAGTACGTACTTGCCGTATTTTTCCACCAGCGGCCTGCCACCCTTGGCGCCGACCCAGTAAGCAAGCAGCGAGCCGGCCAGGTTGCCGAGGGCGCCGACGATGCCCAACAGCAAAATGTTCACCGACAGGTTGCCGGTGTATGCAAAATCCCCGCTGAAGACCAGGGACCCGGAGAAGGGCATGATTATCTCCGATGGCAGGGGGATGCAGGCGGATTCGATGGCCATGGCCAGAAAGACCCCGGCGTAACCCAGGGTGGATATGATATCGGTGACTATACCGGCGAGAAATTCGATTAACGAAGAGATCATTGAAACTAGCTTACCTATAGATATCGATTAAGTAAAATTGCCTGGTGGTGTCCGCGGGCGCTTTTGCCAGTCCCTGGGTCGTACAGCAATTTTCCGACGAGTCGCACTTCGTGCTGGGAACCGTCCTCTTCACCGGCGGCCTGCTGGTCTGCCTGCCGGTGAACTATCTCGCCGTCAAGCTCGCGCTCAAGCCGCTGAGGCGCCTTTCCCTGGCCATGGAAGAATTGCAGCGGGGCAACCCTGGATGCCGAAACCGACATCAGTGGCTGCGCCGACCACCAGATCGCACTGCTTTCCGACAGTTATAAGACCATGCTGGGATGGATCCGGGAAGACCGACACTACGCTGGCGGCCCTGAAGCATTACCGATTCGGCGGAGACGAGTTCGTGGTCATAGCTCCACATACGTCGCTGGCCGGGGCGAAGATACTGGCGGAACGCCTGATACACGCGTCAGCCAGTTGGAAAGTACCGGTACATATCAGGTCTGAACATAGCGAGATGCCCACGCAGGCATACACAGGAAAGAGAAATCAGAAAAGCACGGAGGGGCAGGTCCTTTCGGACCCGACCCTCCGGTTGTTGCACCTGTGTTTCGCTACCGCTTTATTAGTGCGGCGGCTCCGGCGGAACCACTACGCTGCACTGCCAGTCTGGGCACTCGAAGGTGAGAGCTGGTCGGGAAAAACTGGACACTGCTATAAGTGATAAAGCTGCTCTAAAATAGCTTAAGCGAAAGGAGCAGCAGGATGACCAGACGACCAAGAAGAAATCACGGAGCAGCGTTCAAGGCCAAGGTCGCCCTGGAGGCGATCAAGGGGGAGCAGACCCTGTCGGAGCTGGCGGAGCGTTTCCAGGTCCATCCCAACCAGATCACGCAGTGGAAGAAGAAACTGCTGGCCGAAGCGGAAGATATATTCGCCAGCGGCCGGAAACATGAATCAGCAGAACCAAGC
>JAENWV010000055.1 GCA_016650015.1 Thermoleophilia bacterium
AACGACAGCGCGCACCGCCTGTATCATGCCTACCGGGCTCGCGGACTGGAAGATGTTACGGCCCATGTCCACACCGATGGCGCCCGAGTCGATGGCGTTCCTGGCCATCTCCAGGGCGGCCTTTTCGGGTATCTTCTTGCCGCCGGCGATGACTACCGGCACGGGGCAGCTCTCGACAACCTTGTCGAAGCCCGGTACATAATAAGTCTTGATGATGTCGGCTCCCAGCTCGGCGCCCAGGCGCGAGGCCAGGCTCATGTAGCGGGCGTCGCGGGCCATCTCACGGCCGACAGCGGTCACGCACAGGGTGGGAATGCCATAGGCGGTCGCCTCGTCGATCACCTCGGTGAAGGCGAGGATGGTATCACGTTCATACTCGGCGCCAACCAGAATCGAAAAGGCGACGCAGGAGGCGTTGAGCCGGATAGCGTCCTCGACGTTACAAACGATGCCCTCGTGAAGCATGGCCTCCTTGTTAAGGATGCTGGTGCCGCCCGATACTCTGAGCGTGATGGGAATATCCACGCCGGGGTCTATGTAGTAACGCAGGGCGCCGCGGGTGAGCATCAGCGTATCCGCGTACGGCAGCAGCGGGTTCACGGCCTCGTCGAGCTTTTCCAGGCCCGAAGTCGGCCCCATGAAATAGCCGTGGTCGACGGCCAGCATGACCGTCTTGCCGGATTGCGGCTTGATGATCCTGGAAATGCGGTTCTGCTTTCCCCAATCCATCTGATTCAACCTCCGTTGGTGTATTGGTTTAGTAGTCCGGCACGGCTGTTTCATCTGATTGCCTGTCCGTCTCACGGAAATAATAAGATATCACGCGCCGGTGCGCCGTTGCCAGAAGACGGTTGCTTTTCAGGCGTCGAGGATCTCCCTCAATCTGACCAGATTCATCACATCTTCCTCGTTGTACTTGAGCAACACCTTCAGGGCCTCCTCATCGCCCTTATGCTTCCAACGGCTCCAGCATCGCTGGATCTCATAGTTGTCAAGCGGCGGCTGCGTGCGCTGTATGCCCAGATTTTGCTCGACTACTTTCAGGCCGCCCTTCAGGCCGTGCTTCCAGCAGTCGTACATGAGGTCGCGGCTCTTGTAGCGGTCCAGCAGGTTGATTCCGTGAAACTGACGGATGACCTTCAAGTCGAAGTTGTTGCCGTTGAAGGTGTAGATACGGTCCGCGTCGGGAAGGGTGGCGTCCAGTGTTTCGGTGGTGATGTCAGGCCAGAGCATCTGGACGAGGCCGGTTTCCTCATGGTAGAAGCCGACCACGGTTATATAGTGCATGCGGCCTGGGAAAGAGCGGGTCTCGATATCTAGATAAATCGAATACATGCTTCCATTTTAAACACAAATTAAGACGGAAAAAATCAGGGGCGCTACTGGAGCGCCCCTGAGATAATTCGATTTATCCTGGCTGGTTACTTCTGGCGAACCCGGATCAGTTTCCCGATTGATTTCGACAGTGACAGAAGAACCGCGCCTATTGGTGCAATCACCAGGGCAATCAATATCGCCGTCAACAGGCTGAAGCCGGTCGATGGCAGGGAGGACCGGTCGGCTGCCGCAGACAGACTCAAGCTGGAGGCTAATGTACCACCCTGATCAGCGGGATCATTAACTGTCGGCGTGTCACCGGGCTGATCGTTCTGCTGAATGTCTGTTTGATCGTCCGGCTTGTTGCCTGGATCATCGTTCAAGTTGTTGTTTGAATCGTCGTTGGAATCGTCGTTGGAATCGTCGTTCGAGTCGTCGTCGGCGTCGTCGTCGGCGTCTTCTTCGTCCATTTCATCGCTGCTGGCGCAGATCGTCAGCTGGGTGATGAAACGGTTGACGCCGGTGGGCACATGCCACTGCAGAGTGAAGATCATCGAATTGCCGACACCAAGAGTCCCCAGGTTCGGCAGCGGGGTGACGATCGTTACGCCATTATTGGCAGTGGCGCTGGTAACGTGCAGGTTAGGAGCCGCGTCGGGGCCGCTGTTGATCAGCTGGTATTTGATCGACAATAATCCGGCGAGGTAATCGGCCTGGCTGGCCAAGTAGGTGCCGGGATTCCCGTAATTGCAGATTAGCGTCAGGCTGTACTGGGCGGCGCTGGCGCTTTCGTCATCGTCTGATGATGAATCGTTGTTCCCACAATTCTCGCAGTTGTTTTCGTTATTGCTTTGATTGCCGCTAGAGGTGGAGTTGCTGGTAGTGGTCGTTGTTGTGGTGTTGCTGGCGCCGGAGCTGCTGTTGCTTTCGATGCCGCCGGTCTTTCCCTCATCTCCCGGCTTGGCACCGGAGTCGTCATTGCTGCTGGTGACATCGTTTCCGACATCGTCATCATCCAGATCAGCCGGGTCAATTACGCCTGTAGTAGTGTCTCCCAGCGGGCTATCGGAGCCGCCCTGACTGTCGTTAATTGCGCTGCCGGGATACTCGCCCAGTGTTGCGGATCCATCGGCCCAGGCAAGCGGCGCCCAGAAACACACAGCGAGCAGGAGTAGCATGAGGACACTACTGGCGAGTATCCGACCGTAAGCTGATACAAGTCAGATTTGCGGTAAATTATTATAAGACAGGTCAGGTTTAACCGTCAATAGGCAAGGGGGGTATTCCTTTTAACAGGAATTGGAGGCGACGAGCGGACTTGAACCGCTGTACGAGGTTTTGCAGACCTCTGCCTAGCCACTCGGCCACGTCGCCCGGGGGGTAACGCCGCGCCACCGGCCGGCGAAAAACAAGAAACTGGAGCGGATGAAGGGATTTGAACCCTCGACCTTCTGCATGGCAAGCAGACGCTCTAGCCAACTGAGCTACATCCGCTCTTGCGTTTGAAATTATAGGGAAAGGCGTGGCCGGTTTCAATCATAACCGGAAATGGAGTTTCGAGATGCGTCAGTCCGTGCCGTCAACTGCCGACCAAATGCCTATCGTCGGCAGCACGCGGATGAACTCTTCCCACTTGCGCTGGAGCTCCAGATAATCAGCGAACGGGTCGCCTTTCAACTCCATTTCGGACTTGCTGATGGCGATGTTGACGAGGCATTCCCGGGCGTCGGCATCCATGCCTGCCTCCATGTACTCGCTGGCCATCTCCAGCGATGTGTCCATCACAAGATCGTGGAAATCACTCTTGAGAAAGCGGCCCGGATAAGGATCGAAATCCCCGGCCGTGATATGCCCGCTCCAATCCTCAGGCTGCGTGGCTAGTTTTGCGCGCTCCCGGGCGAAGCGGATTATATCCTGGCGCATCTGGTGCCAGGGCGGCGCGCACTTGGGCGGTGGCAGGTGCCTGATCCATAACTGATTGTCGAGCAGAAATTCGTGGCCGAAGAAGCGCGCGTTCATTAAATAATCGATATCCTCGCCCCGGGGCACCGCGGGATCGAAAGGAACTTTCTCGAAAAGCGACCGATGGATGACCATGTTACCGCCGAAGACGAAAGGAGTCGGCTTGAGGCGTGGCTCACGGCCGATGATAGCAAAAGCTTCGTTCATGGCCTCCCGGTTGCCCCACCTGCGCTGCCAGTCCAGTTCCGCCGGTGGCAGCAGCCAGCTGTCATCCGGATTCAGGTAATAGCCGGCGATGCATGTTACCGGACGTCCGTCGTGCTGACCGCCGATGAATTCGAGCGCCTTTTTCAGATAATCCGGATCTTCGTAGACCTGATCGTCATCGAAGAGAATCGCCACGTCCGCGTCGGTGAGTTTCGCTGCCAGCAGACACATGTTGCGGATGTTGGAATAGCCGTCGAGGCTGAGAAATTCATCGTACTCGGCCATGCCGGCGGCAGCCAGGCGACGCCGCCAGAAGACCAGTTCGTCCGGTCCGATCATCAGGATCGGGAAATCGTAATCGTATTGGGCGATTATGGACTGCACCTTGAGCTGGACCGCCTGCTTGATCTCAATTCGCGTCGATGCCGCAACGACGGCTACGGCGAAGCCTTCGTCGGCATCGAGGACCGAGAGGCTGTCCAAGGCGCCGGCCAGGGTACCCTCAGTGTCCAGTGGCGTCGCGTGGTCGTAGTTGTAATCCGAATCCAGGGTGCACAGTCCATCCTCGGAGACCGGGCCACGCCAGTAGGTAGGTATGACTATGGTGGCTTTCACAAGCAGATTCCCTGGTTCCTGGATCCTGGCTGGGCTTATCCGATTTTCCTACGGGGAAACGGAACCCGTTTTTCAGTGCCCGGCTTCGTCGAGAGCCTGATTCACCAGCTCGTCTGCATGGGCATTCGCCTCTCGCGGTATGCTGTTCAACTCATACTCGTCGAGACTGGCGAGCAGAAACTTCGCCTGTTGGTAGTATGGCCGCAAACCCTCGTTCTTAACCCTGTAGACTCCCTCGAGCTGGCGGACGATAAGTTCGCTGTCGGAAAAGATGGCCAGCCGGGTGATGCCGCGATCGATCGCTAGCTCCAGGCCGGAGATCATCGCCTGATATTCAGCCACGTTATTGGTCGCCTCGCCGATGTAACTGGCTATCGTGTCGACGGTCTCGCCATCAGGGCCGGCCAGAACGGCGCCGATGCCCGCCGGGCCCGGGTTGCCACGGGCTCCACCATCGACGTGCAGGTTGTGCATGGACTTCTCCTCCTGGTCGGTGATAACAGATATTCTCTTCGCGGGCGCCGCCTGCCAAAAACCGGTTGGCGCTGAAGAAAGCTCGACTTTTACGCCTCGGGATTCCATTTCCCGCACCAGGTGGGGCAGCCAGTTCGCCAGCGCAACTCCTTCACTGATGTTATGAGGAATGTTGATCAGGGCCAGACCCAGTTCGCGGGCCTGGATAGTCTGATGATAGTTGAAATCGCCGGTGACCAGGACTTCCGCCTTGCCGGCCGCAGCCGTAATATAACTGGCGCCGCTGCCGGGAACCAGAGCCACCCGGCGGATCGGTGTATCCGGGTCCCCCACGAAATGGGCGCCGCGCATGCTGAATATCTCGGCCAGCCGGCTAGCCAGATCGGCGAGCCGGAGTTCCCCGGGAAGCTCACCTACCCGGCCGCTGCCGGCGTCACGGCGCCTATTTTCCAGAGGAAAGATGTCGTAGGCCGGCTCCTCGTAGGAGTGGGCGGCGACCAGCGCCCTGACGATTTCATCCGTTTTGCGAGCGGGAAAGACCGTCTCCAGGCGCAGCTCGGCGGCATTCTCGTCGCGGCCGACCTCTCCGATCGACGGATTGGCCCCGGACATGGGCATGAAGCTTCCAGTGCCCTCACTGATATAAGAACAGTGCCGGTAATCGCCGACGATGCCGGCGCCGGCGGCAAAGAGGGTTTGCCGTACCCGGTCCAGGTCAGCGGCGGGAACAAAAACCACCAGTTTTGACAGACCGCTGTCAGAGGCTTCCAGTGGCGCAACCTGTTGCAAGTCCATCAGCCGCGCCAACGCGTCGGCCAGACCGTCCCTGGCGGAGTCAAGATTTGTGTGGGCGGCGACGACGGCTATTCCCTCACGACTCGCTTTCTGTATCAGGCGTCCGGTTTCCGTGTCGTTGCTGACTGATGCGACGAGCTGAAAAATCAGGGGGTGATGGCTCAGGATGATGCCACAATTATGCGCCACAGCCTCATCCAGCACTTCGGCGCTGACGTTGAGGGCAACCAGGACAGCACCTGTCTCGTCGAGGCGGCTGCCGACCTGCAGACCGACATTATCCCAATCCTCGGCGAGCGCGGAGGGCGCGAGCCGCTCGATGATCTCGAGAAATTCGTCTACCTTAATCGACATCAGACCCCGGCGTCTCCGGTCGCGATTCCCTCGGCTACAACGCCGGCGGTCATGGTCAGTATACGGCCTGCCTGCGCCGCAAGCTTTTGGGAATGGGTAACCATGACGATGGTTACGCCCTGCTGGTTCAATCCCTGAAAGAGTTTCATTATATCGACCTCGGTTTGTTCGTCGAGGTCGCCGGTTGGTTCATCGGCAAGCATGATGCGCGGTTCGTTGACCAGCGAGCGGGCGATGGCCACGCGGCGCTGCTGGCCGCCGGACAACTCGGCCGGGTAGGCTTTTGCCTTATCCGTCACGCCCACGGTCTCCAGAAGGCTCATGGCTCGCTCCAGCCCGCCACGCTCGCCGCCGGCGAAACTGGCCGGCAGACGCACGTTGTCGATGCTGTTCAGCGTCGGGATGAGACTCGAGAACTGGAAGCAGAAGCCGATCTTTTCGCTGCGCAAACGGGCAAGATTGAGGTTGTCCAGGGTCCAGATGTCGGTGCCGCCTATAAATATATTCCCCGAAGTGGGCTTCGTAAGACCGCCCATCAGGCTGACCAGCGTCGTTTTGCCGGAACCAGAGTGGCCGACCACGGCGACAAACTCGCCGTCCCGGACCGTGAGCGTTACATCGTCAACCGCCCTGATCAGCCCACCGCCGCTGTCGTAGGTTTTGGTTGCATTGGTTAGCTCGATCATCGCTACTCTCCGGTCCTGATCGCCTGATAGGGTTCCAGGCGGCTGGCGACGATGGCCGGGTAAAGCGCGGCGAGGATGCCGGTAATGATCGACATGACCAGGTATCCGGCGACAAATACAACGACGTAGCCGCTACCCGGCCACAAATAGGCGATGCCGACGGAAGAGGCAACGACCCCCTTCAGCAGGAGTATCGCCACCGCGCCCACTGCCAGACCGACGATGCCGCCGATCACGGTCAGCTGCATCGCTTCCAGCATGACCAGCTGGAAGATGAACCTGCGCGTTGCGCCCACCGCCTGTAGCAAGCCGATCTCGCGGCGGCGCTCGTTGACGATCGTCGAGAAAAGCGCGCCGATCATCAGCACGACGATCACCCAGAAGACTATGCCGATCAGCCTCAGCCATGGCATCAGCGAGTCGAGCTGGCTTGCCACGGAGCTGGACATCAACTCCTTGGAAGTCACCACGGCAACGCCGGGAACCTCCACTTCAATACGCCTGGCGACTTCGGAGCGCGTAGCGTCCGGCTTCACGTCCACCATGAAAGCCGACACGTCCCCGGGCTTGACATCGAGCTTCATAACCGCGCTTTTATCAGAGATCTTCGCCATGTCGTACACCGAGTCCATGGTCAGGAAGCCGGCGTCGTCGATGCCGATACCGGTCGATTCCAGGATGCCCGCCACTGTATATTTCTTACCATAAAAATATTCTTCGTCGCCCACCTTGCTCTCGGATTTTCCCAGGAATATATGGGCGTTGGCACCGAGGATGATCTCGTCCACGGCTAGCGGGCGGCCCAAGTTTTCCTTGAGCCAGGGACCGATGGTGAAATCTGATTCCGGATCGATGCCTACTAACTGCAGGCTGCCAGTGCATCAGCCACTCTGGAGAGTGGCAAAGTAGAGCTGCGGCGATGCCCTTCTCACCCCTTCCACCTGGCTAATCTGAGCTTCGAGGGCGCCATCCATCTTGAATGAACTGGGCTCTCCCTTGATCAGGGTCGCGGAAAGTTTGTTCGTATAGCCGGGAGGCGCCACCATCATGTCGGCGCCAAGCCTCGCCGCCCCCTGCGAAAGACTTTTGGAGACACCTTCGCCCAGGATTGTGGCGGGAAAAAGCGTGGCCGCGACGATCGAGACCGCCGCAATTGTCACCAGACTACGAAACAGCTTGCGCCGCAGGTTCTGGCGTGAAAGATAAAAAAGCCCAAGATTTTTGCTCATGCTGCTCATTCCTCTACTATGACCCTGCCCAGTTGATTGGGGATCTTCATGTCGTGATATGGAAATTCGCCGGACTGGTCAAAGGTATGCGACCAGCTCTGCCCCGTTTCGATCACCGGCGACATGAACTCATCAGTCATAACCGGTGGCGCGCCGCTCATGATCTGTCGGTTGCGACGGTCCTCATTTTTCCAGGTGACGGAATCGCCCTTCTTGATGGTTACCGTATCCGGTTCGAACCTGAGTTCCCGGAGAGTTACCGTCGCGCCGCCGGAACCGCCGCAGCCCGATGCCGAAAACAATGCCACAAACACCAGCACCGCTAAAGCTGCAAACATGATGCTGGCTAATATATTCCCTGAAAAAGGTGTGGCCAATCTTCCAAATCTCATGGTTTATGTTTCCTTTTTAACCTTTGCTTCTCAGGATAGACGGTCCGTTCATTACAGCGTCGCGCCCCCACCTTTCGGTGGGGGCGCGTTATTTCAGACGTATTTCACGGCTTTGCCGTTAGTGCCCTTATGGCGACCAGACCAGGCCGCAGATCAGTGGCGCTGCGATGCCGGGGACACGGTCTGTGACCTGATCCTTTTCGACATCATAAACAAACACGCTGCTCTCGTTCTCAACCGGCTCGTGCCTGACTGCGATATAACCAGTCTTGCCATCAGCGCTGAAAACGATGGAGTGCGGCTCTTTGCCGATCGGTATGGTCTTGGCAATCGTATCGGTTCCCAGGTCGATTTTGACTATTGAACCATCCGAACCATCCGTGACATAGAGGTACTTGTAGTCCGGTGTCATCTGTGACTGATGCGCCATGGGAGCTCCGCCCGGGGCGACCTTGGTAACGTTTTCGATCTTCTTGATCAGCTTGCCGCTCGGCCATTCCACTTTGGCCACATAGCCGGCCATGGTCGGATCCTTCGGATTGAACATGTTGCTCAGATAGGCGGCCGTGCCATCCTTGGTCCAGGCAATGCCGCAGATGCTCTGGGTAACATCGCCGCCGCCAACACCGGTATCACTAATTGTGCCGGCAACACCGTCAACCACATAGACCTTGCCGTCACCCATACTGGTCAGATAGATCTTGCCGTCAGGACCCTTCTGCATCCCACAAACGGCCAGCGATGCACCAGAGGGTGCGTTTATGGTCTTGACTACCTTCTTGGTTGCCATGTCGACAATAATGACGCTACCACCATCGGCGTTGCCGAGAAGCATGGTCTTCGGCGCTGCATCGGCTATGCGTCCATCCGTGTTAGCAGCTGTCGGAGTATCGGCGCTGAAGATGATACCGTGCGGCGCTTTGGCCTCCGCCAGATTGACCATTTCTACTTTCTTTGTATCAAGATTGACAATAGCCATACCCATGTTGCCTGCTCCAGCCTCCAGTTCGCCGGCGCCGGTAACAGCTACATAAACCGTACCCTTGCCCGCCGCCGTAGTCTTGGCAGTCGTGGCGCTGGAGGTGGTGGTTGTTGAATCGCCGCACCCTACGCTCACGATAAAGAGCAGTGACAGAATGAGTCCCGCTGCCACTACCGCCGACCAGAACCTGGCCGTTTTGAAAGTTCCTGTCATGATTTAAATCCTCCTAGTTAGATTGATAAACGCTCAAAGCGCTTGTGGTGGACACTTCAAACAGTTATGACATGCACATCACTTCCTTCGCTGGCCGAAACGGAAAAACAGTCTCCGCCCGGCATCATCTTTAAATTCATATCAAAATCGAAAATGATAATCGTACCAGGACCCTATTGATAAACCGGTCGACGTCCTTGCCATAGTCGTCACTATTCAGTCACTGCCTGTTCACAGCTCAATATGCGATAAGTTCGTCATCTGTCCAACCGATTCCTGCCCCTGTCTGTGCATGGGCGTCCTGCGCTTCATCCTTCAATTTTTTCCATTTCTTCGCCGCAACAG
>JAENWV010000122.1 GCA_016650015.1 Thermoleophilia bacterium
CGGAGACCCCGGATCTTTGAGTCGGGGGCTCCGCGGCCAGGATCTTCGGCCTCAGGCTTTCTCCTTCGGCTTCCCCTCCTGGATTATATTTAAATCTTCACCACAGAAGGCGCAATAACCTTCCCGGACGTCGATATTTCCCAGGCTATAACCATCACGCCTGATCACAACCCGTTTACAGTTCGAGCATACGGTGTTCTCGCCCTCGTGCCCGGGGACGTTGCCGACATAGATAAACTTGAGGCCCTCCTCGCGCCCGATCGCCATCGCCCGCTCGAGGGTTTCAATGGGCGTCGCCGAGAGGTGAGACAGCTCCAGATATGGAAAGAACCGGGTCACATGCCAGGGCGTCTTTTCCCCCAGCTCCTTGGCAATCCAGGCGGCGATGGAACGGAGCGTCTCGTCGTCATCGTTCACCGTGGGGATGATGTTGGTGACGATTTCCACATGGCAGCCATGCTCGTGTTTAGCGCGGACAGCCGCCTCGAAGATCGGCCCGACATCGGGCACCTTGGCCAGAAACTTGTAAGTCTCGGGCCTGAAACCCTTGATGTCCACCCGGTAGGCGTCCAAGTGCGGCGCAATCAAGTCGAGCGCTTCGCGGGTTATATAGCCATTGGTGACGAAAACCGTGTAAAGGCCTTCTTCCTGGCAGGCCCGGGCTCCCTCGAGGGCGTATTCGAGCCAGATGGTCGGCTCGTTGTAGGTCCAGGCAACACCGGCACAATCGTTTTGCCTGGCGATGCGCGGCAGTTTCGCCGCCGGCAGCCGTCGCATCTGGGCTCCGTCCTCCTCGGCATCGGCATGGGCAATCTGCCAGTTCTGGCAATGCAGGCAACGCATGTTACAGCCCAGGGTCCCCAGAGACAGCACCTGTGTGCCGGGATGGAAGTGAAACAGCGGTTTCTTCTCGATGGGGTCCGCCACCACCGAGACAACCTCTTCGTAGATTAGCGTGTAGCACTTGCCGCCTACATTCTTGCGGGTCTTGCAGATGCCCAGCTTGCCCTCGGCGATCACACAAAGGTGCGGGCAGACCCGGCAGCGCACCTTGCCACCGGGACGTAGTTCATATAGCAGGCTTTCGTGAAGGTTGTCTTCCATGGTTACAGTGGGGGATGGTTGATTTGAATATGGCTTTTGCGGATCATCGCCATCCCTGGCTGCGGTTGCGGCAGGCCGACTGTCCTGACTGAGAGTACCATCATCCTGCCTGCCAGCTTCCCGCTAGCCACCCTTTCCAAACACGGCCCGAAGCTTGTCGATGCCGGAATCCATGGCCTCGGCAATAGCGTCGAACATCTCGCGGTTGGCCGCGGCGATACAGGACATCTGGTATGAATGGTCCGAACCCAGGAGCAACCGTTGTTCCAGCGGTTTACCCCAACCGTCGGCGAAAATGACTCCTGCCTCCCGGGCGATGAGTCCGGCCGCGGCCAGATCGTGGGGAGAATTATTGAGGACGGCGCCCTTGCCGACTTCCTCGAATAACGGCCTGACTTCGGGAACATCCTCGATCATGCGGGGTCCGATGTCGATGTAGGCATCGATCTGGCCCGTGATCACTCGGGTGATGGAATAGGTCGCGCTGCCCAGATCGAATACGGCGCCATCCACCGATGAGATGTCAACCAGGTCGCCCATGGTCTCGATAAGGACTCGCGCCGGGCGGCCGCGAAAACCGATTGTCCAGAAAAGCTTAGAAAGATCGGTGTTTTCCGAGAGGATGACCGGCACCGGCTCACCGGCGGCGGTGGTGATCGTGACGCCCTCCCCGCGGGCGGCGGTAAAAATCGTGCCGCTCTTGATCTCGCTGAGGCAGCCGAAGACGACGTCGCCCATGGTGGGAGCATCGGCCAGGTCAGCCACCGCTACCGAGACCATGGCGCACTCGAGGCCGGCGGCCGCCGGTCGTGTGCCGTCCACCGGGTCAACGATAAGAACGTGTTCGGGCTCGCCCTCTCCGAAACGGATAAGCCCGCGATCTTCAGAGTAGACGGCGATGCTGACGCCCCGCTCCTCCAGGTAACTGGCCAGGAAGTCCTCAGCCAGCTCGTCGATGCCGAAGGTGACGTCGCCACCTACCGCGGTACCCGCGTGGGTGCGCGCGGCGGCTTTGCCGATCTGAGGCAGGACGACCTCGCGAAGTGAAACGCAAAGGTCGGTGGCGAGTTCTCTGATGTCCATGGTTTTATTGTTCACAGTCGGTAAGTATATCGAAAAAACGGCAAGTGATTCCTGCTTTTAAGCGCGCGGCTCCTGTCGGCTTCGCGCCGCCGGTGCTGAAATCACGCAGTCTTGGTTGGCATCACGCCGCCGGTGCTCGCATCAGTCAGCCGGTGCAGACATACCGCTTAATGACTGTGACGCTTCAGAAAGCTCCCGTTAGCGGGAAGACCAGCTCCTTTAGCTCCCCGGTGCCTTTGCGGGCAAGGTTCCGGGCGTTCCCGAGCGTAGCTTCCTCCGGTTCGGGCGGTTCGTCTCCGGTGAGCGTCAGCGGTACCTCGTTATCAGCGAAGCGTCCGCAGAGCCGGCGCCAGCTCTCAGGAAGAGGCTCGGGCAGTTCCGTGCCGGCCATCTCGGCCATCAGTCTGGTCCAGGCGCGCGGTACGACCGTGTACGCCTGGTAGCCACCGCCACCGGAACCCAGCCAGCGGCCGCCGCATACCTCATGAGCCAGCTCATGCAGACGGCGGCCGAGCGCGGCGAACCCTTTTAGCGTCAGACCGAGATGGGTAAGCGGATCGCTCCAGTGCGCGTCGCAGCCGTTCTGGGTGACGATGATGTCGGGTTTGAAAGCGCGGGCGAGTGGTGGCACCAGTTCATCGTAAGCTTCGAGAAAGATATCATCCGTGGTGCCGGGGGCGAGCGGCAGGTTGACGGCAAAACCGCGAGCCTCAGCAGTTCCGGCCTCGTTGGTGAAGCCACTTCCTGGGAAAAGGTACATGCCCGATTCGTGAAAAGAGACCGTCATCACATCGGCGTCACCATAAAACATCGCCTGGACGCCGTCGCCGTGATGGGCGTCAAAATCCAGGTAGAGGACGCGGGCGCTGTAGTTCCGCTTCAGCCAGGCGACGGCCAGGGCCACATCGTTGTAGATACAGAAACCGGAAGCGTGATCGCGATGCGCATGGTGAAGGCCGCCGCCAACGTGCAAGGCATGGTCCAGCTCCGACTCCATGATCATCCGTGCCGCCACAAGAGCGCCACCGGCGATGGTCGCCGAGGCCTCATGCATCCGCGGGAAAACCGGGTTATCGCCAGTTCCTAGCCCCCAGCCGGGCGCGTAGTCCCTGCCGACTTCCGGGTCGCTGAGCTCCCGCACCTTGTCTATATAAGCCTGGTCGTGGACGAGCCGGAGCTCCTCATCGCTTGCCAGCCGCGGCTCGACGATTCGCATTCCGGGAAGGCCGGGCAGGCCATAAGCCTTGATGAGCTCAGCTGTGAGCAGCAGCCTTTCCGGCTTCAGGGGATGCCAGGGGCTGAATTTGTATCCCAGGTAGCTTTCGCTGTAGATGAGAGCGGAAGTTCGGGTCATGACAGAGCAATACTACCATGGAGCTGGTGGACCTTATCGTTAGCTATTCGAACCTTGGGGTGCTGAATCAGCTCGAGGAAGCAATAAACGAGGCGATGAGCGTCTAGAATTGGGCCATAGGTTGCAGCGTGAAGAAAATCTTAGTCGATCTTGTGCTTATGCAATTCGCCGGTTTCCGGGTCAATGTATAATCGAATTTCCAAATAGCTCCCTCATCTTGGCGATGATGCAATAAAATAAAGCTTTTTAAAGCAATACAGCTATATCAGACTTATCATAATCATTTATTAGAAAAGACAATTTTGCCTCTCCTCACGATTACTGGTCCTGTACGACACTTTTTCCTGGCCGGTCTGAGAGGCTGTATCGGTGTTTTGATTGCCGGAAACACTCGATAGCCGACTGGAATGAAACTAGTTGTGTGGAGACAACCCGGTGGTAGAATAGGTCCATGCTAGCTTTTCTGACTGACGCGCTGAACAATTCGTTTCAGATGTTTTGGGAGATCCTGTGGGCCCTTATTTTGGGCTTCGGAGTCTCGGCGATCATCCAGGCGGTTGTCTCCCGAAAGGAAATGGCGGCGTTACTACCTGGCAGCTCTCCCCGCTCCCTTGCGATTGCGACGGGCCTGGGGGCGGCCTCTTCCTCCTGTTCCTACGCATCCGTGGCCATAGCCCGTTCCATCTTTAAAAAAGGCGGCGACTTTACAGCGGCGATAATCTTCGAATTCGCTTCGACGAATCTCGTGATCGAACTGGGAATCATCATGGCGATTCTGCTGGGCTGGCAATTTACTCTGGCCGAGTTCATTGGGGGCCCCATGATGATCGTCGTTCTGGCGGTCCTGTTCAGGATATTTCTCAAGAAAAAAATGGTCGACCAGGCGCGGGAGCAGGCAAACAAGGGTCTGCAAGGCGTGATGGAAGGACACGCGCAAATGGACATGTCGGTTTCGGATGGGCCGCTACTGAAAAGGATTTTTTCGAAACAGGGCGTCACCTCGACAAGTCACTATTTCGTTATGGACTGGGCCTCGGTCTGGCGGGACATCGCACTCGGGTTGATAATCGCCGGAGCCCTGGCCGCCTGGGTCCCCGACTCATTCTGGCAATCCATGTTCTTCAGCCAGAGCGGATTTTTCGCAAAAATATGGGGGCCAGCAATTGGACCCATCGTTGCCCTGATCTCATTTGTGTGTTCCATCGGCAACGTGCCTCTGGCTGTTGTCCTCTGGAACGGCGGTATCAGTTTTGGCGGTGTCATATCTTTCATATTCGCGGACTTGATCATCTTGCCCATATTGAACATCTATAGAAAATACTACGGTGTGAAGATGAGTCTCTTCCTGCTGACAACATCATATGTCGCTATGGTGGCGACAGGTCTTGTGATCGAACTTCTGTTCGGAGTTCTCGGTCTTGTCCCGACCAAAAGAAACCTCCAGGCTGATATCGCCGGGATCAGCTTGAATTACACCACGGTCCTGAATGCATTGTTTCTGATAATCGCCGCGGGCATGTTGATCAGGTTTATCCGCACCGGTGGCATCCCCATGCTGAAGATGATGAACAAGCCGGAAATGGAAG
>JAENWV010000054.1 GCA_016650015.1 Thermoleophilia bacterium
AAAAGCCAGTTTTTGAACAATCTCCTCGATGGCATGGCTGAGGGAGTATACATTTATGGAGAGAACGGCGCATTCGAATATATAAATCGCGCCGGCACCGAAATAACCGGCTTCTCCCAGGAAGAGATACTGGGGAAAACCGTCCTCGACCTCGTCGCCCCGGAACAGGTCGAAGCCATAAAGGAAATGATGATGCGCCGGAAGGCCGGAGATACTGACCGGTACGAGGTCGATATCATCAGCAAGGATGGACATAAAATCACCCTCAGTCAGTCGGTCTCTCCTCTTTTTCAGAACGGTGCCATCGTGGGAGCCATAGGCGTCGCAACTGATGTAACAGAAGCCAGCAAACTCCACAAGGACCTCAAACAGCAGAATCGGCGGCTGGAGTTGCTGCAGTCGATAACGGAGAAAAGCGTTTCGGGCCTCACCAGCGGCAAGGCACTGAAGACACTGGTCCACGAGGTCGCTGAAACCTTTTCCTACGACATGTGCAATATATTCATGCCGGCCGTTGATGGCTCCAAGCTCCAGATTGTCGCCAGCCACGGTTATCCAGCGGAATATGTCCTGGAGCTCAATAACAGCGACACCTTCAGCATCGAATACCAGAAGGCAAAGAAGACGCCGCTTGTATTGGCTTTCAAGGCAGGCAGGCAGAGCGTGATGAAAGACGCGGTGGCCGAATCGCAAGAAAATACGCTGACTGAATCAGCCATGAAGCACGGCTTCCACTCGGTCGTGGCGACGCCGCTCAATTACCGCGGTGAACGACTGGGCGCGATCGTGGTCTATACCAAGGACGTCCGTGATTTCGATCAGGACGAACTGGGGCTGCTCTCCAGCATCGCCGCCCAGGCTTCCACCATCGCTGGCAGCGCCGAGATCTACGACAAGCTGGTACTCTCCGAGGAGCGTTACCGGGAGATCTACAATATTGCCGCCGACTGGATGTACATGCTCGACAGCGATGGCGTGATCACTGATTGCAATCAGACGATGGCCCAGAGCCTGGGGATTCCCAGGGATTCCATCATCGGCAGCCACATCTACGATTACGAAGTGGAGGCCGACCGCGAGAAGGCAAAGGCGATCCTCGCGCGCTTCAGCGAGAAAAGCAAGGTCGGCATGATCTTCAGCGCGGAGCGGAATTTTGTTTCCGCCAGCGGCAAACGCCTGATCGTGGAGCTGCACGCCCGCGCTTTACCCGCCCCCGAGGATCATGGTTTTCACTGGAGCGTCATCGGCCGCGATATCACCGAAAAGAAGGAAGCCGAGCAGCGCATAAACCTGCTGGCCGCGGCGGTGGAGAACACCCACGAATGCGTTATTATCTCGGATCTCAACGGCGACATCATCTCCATAAACGATGCCGGAGCTACCCTGTTCGGTTACGAAGCCGCGGCCATGACCGGCATGCACATGCGGGAGCTCTGGTCCAACCGGAATCCGGAAGGTATCAAGGAAAGGATATACGGCAAGACCCTGGATGGGGACTGGGAAGGACAAATGTGGTACCGCCGCGCCGACGGCTCCAGCTTCCCAGTTTTTGCCTCATCGGCAAAGGTGGACGACGAAAGCGGCAAGCCGGTTGCGCTGGTCGGCATCGCCCGTGACGTCTCCACCGAGCAGGAGTTGACCACGGAGATACTCCGGCGCAACCGTGAGCTGGCCGTGCTCAATGCCGTGGCAACCTCCGCGGCTAGTTCCTTCGATCTGGATAAGACGCTCAAGAATTCACTGGACTCGATCACCGATTCCATGAATTATGACGGTGGTATTATCTTCCTGGTGAACGCTGGTTCACAGCTGTTGTCGCCGGCGGCCAGCACTTTTGAGATTCCCGAAGAAATGATGGATTATCTCCGGTCTATCAAAGTGGGGCAGGGGCATAGCGGCAAGATTGCCGAGCTGGGGTCCCCGATCTTCGTCGATGACTACCGCAGCAGCCCGTACTATCTGCCCGAGGTACCGGAATTGATCCCGATCGAGTCACTGGGCGGAGTTCCCCTGATTTCGAAGGACAAGATACTGGGCGTATTGATCGTTTCCACGGCTACGCCCCACGAGTTCAGTGACAGCGAGCAGACGCTTCTGAGCGCTGTGGGCAATTCCCTCGGCGTCGCCATTGAAAGCGCTCAGTTGTTCGAAGATGTCGCGCGGGGCAGGAACGAGTGGGAGTCCACTTTCGACGCCATGACCAACGGCGTCTCAATACACGACCGTGATTTTACGATCGTCCGCGCCAACCGGGCGTTGGCCAGGATATTGGGCACGACGGCTGAACAGCTTGTAGGCCGGAAGTGTTACGAGGTTTTTCACGACCGCGATTTGCCACTGCCAGTCTGTCCGCAGGCACAGGCTTTTAAGGACGGCGTCAGCCATACCCTGGTCACCGAAGAGGCGAAGATCGGGGCCATACTGCACATTTCCGTGGACCCCATTTTCGATCAAGATGGTAATATCGTCGGAGCCGTGCACGATGTTCGCGATATCACCGAGCAGGAGAGGCTCCGTGAACAGCTCACCCAGTCAGAGAAAATTCGCGCTCTTGGCGAAATGGCTGGCGGCGTAGCCCATGACTTCAACAACTTCCTGACGGTTATTCTTGGTAACACGCAACTGATGCTGGCACAAATTGACGGGGACGGCCAACGGGAGTTCCGGGAGTCCCTGGAAAGCGTGCAACGCGCCGCCGCCGACGCCGCCGAGACCGTGCGCCGGATCCAGGAGTTCACCCGGGTGCGTACTACGCGCAGCTTCACGACGGTGGATCTGAACCGCGTCGTAATCAACGCCATCGAAGTCGCCCGCCCGCGCTGGCGTGACGAGGCCGATGCCCGTGGCGTCAAGATCGGGATCGAATCCGGGCTGTCCGAGATACCGCCGGTACACGCCAACGAATCGGAGCTGTCGGAAGTGTTGATCAACCTGGTTATGAACGCCGCCGACGCCCTGCCGGACGGCGGGACGATAACGGTGTCGACCGACGTAGAGCCGGGAGGCGAGTGGGTGCGGGCCGTGGTAGCCGACAACGGCAAGGGCATGGACGAGGAAGTGAGCAAGCGCATCTTTGAGCCCTTCTTCTCCACCAAGGGTGTGGGCGGCAGCGGTTTGGGGCTCAGCGTGGCCTACGGAATCGTCAACCGCCACGGCGGCGATATAATGGTCGAGAGCAGGGAGGGCGAGGGCACCCGATTCATCGTGCGTTTGCCGGTCGCCACGGTAGCCGATCTCAGCGCTGCTTCGAAATTGGCCGACAAGGTGGCCGCCGGGCAGGGCTCCGCGCCGGTACGTCCGGCCAAGATACTGATCATCGACGACGAACCCATGATCAGGACGCTTCTGGGCGACATGGTGCAAAAAATGGGCCACAAGATTGAGGTGGCCGAAGCCGGCGAGCAGGGCCTGGCGGACTTCGACGCCGCCGTCGCCTCCGGCGAGCCCTTCGACCTGGTGCTGACCGATCTGGGGATGCCGGGGATGTCCGGTTGGGAAGTGGTGGAGGCCATAAAACAGCGCTCGCCGGAAACACCGGTTGTGCTGATCACCGGCTGGGGAGATCAACTGGATTCAGGGAAGATGAGGGAGAGCGGTGTGGACGCGGTAGTCGCCAAACCCTTCCGGGTAGAGGACATCCGCCGCCTGCTAGCGAAAGAGCTGGCGTAAGCCCAGCAGTTGTCATCCTGAGCGAAGCGAAGGATTTACCGATCATCGCACGCTGTAATAAGAAGCATGTTGTCATCGTGAGCGCAGCGAAGGATCTACCGGAGGCAAAGTGAAAATAGGTTTCGACGCCCGTTTTATAGCCTGGAAGGGAGTAGGCACCTACTCCCGCAACCTGCTGAAGCAGTTCGCGCAGGTGCCCGGCCTGGAGGTCGTCTGCTTTGTGAACGACGACACGAAGAACCGCCTGCCGGCCGGCGACAACTTCACCACGGTCACCCTGAACGAGGAAGTCTTCTCCTCCCGCAGCCTCAACAAGATCGGCGCCGCCGTCAACAAGTCCGGCTGCTCGCTCTTCCATACACCGTATGTGGTGGCGCCGTCGGGCCTGGAATGTCCGCTCTTGGTGACCGCCCACGATATCATCCCCCTGCTCTTTCCCAAGTCGATACCGGGCTTCCGTGAGCGGCGCGCCTATCGCAGCCTGCTGGCGGACTCTATCCAGAAAGCCGACCACATCATCACCGTGTCGACCGTGTCGCAGTCATATCTGCTGGCCCACTTCAAGCTGCCACTTGCTAAGGTGTCGGTGATACTGGACGGCGTCGGCCACGAGTTCGGCCCCCGCAGCGACCAGGAAATCAAGGTGGTGACCGCCAGGTACAAGATCGGCCAGCCGAACATTTTATGGCTGGGCGAGTTCGTGGCGCATAAAAATGTGACTGCCCTGGTGAGCGCCTTCGCCGCGCTGTCACAGAAGATAAGATCGCATTACAAACTGGTGCTGGCGGGAGAGAAGCGGGGCGACTGGCAGGAAGTGAAGAAGGAGGCCGACCGCCGCGGTGTCGGCAACCTGGTGAGCTTCCCCGGCTTCATCAAAGACCCGGACCTGCCGGCGCTGTTCTCGTCCGCCGACCTGTTCGTCTACCCTTCACTCTACGAAGGCTTCGGCCTGCCGCCCCTGGAGGCCATGGCCTGCGGCACTCCGGTTGTCTGCTCAAATTCATCGAGCCTGCCGGAAGTAGTAGGCGACGGCGGCCTGCTGGTAGCGCCAAGATCGGCGGCCCTGAGCGCCGCCATCA
Organism: Thermoleophilia bacterium; assembly: GCA_016650015.1. Taxonomy (GTDB): domain Bacteria; phylum Actinomycetota; class Thermoleophilia; order BMS3ABIN01; family BMS3ABIN01; genus JACRMB01. The sequence goes on from JAENWV010000054.1 coordinate 4,749, forward strand.
CCGAAGTGCTGACCAACGACAACCTGAAGCAACGTCTGCGGCGGCGAGGCCGCGAACGGGCGGCGCTGTTCAGCTGGGATACAGCTGTGGCCAAGACGTTGGACTTGTATCGGGAGCTGGCACGGTAAGAAGCCGAACTCGCTGCGAGCTGCTGGCGCGGTAGCCCGCGCACCGAAGCATCTCAGCCAAGCTACTGTCTTTAAAAACACCTCCGGCTTACACCATCCCAGATTTAGCGAAAAAGGTTCTCACAGGGACGAGGATCTCTTTGAACTTTTCCTCGATTACCTGCTGAAACCAGCGCCAAATGTTTTATAATCGCCAAAAAATAAGTATCTGGGAGCGAAGGTGGGAATCGAACCCACACGGGGGGTGACCCCCACCGGATTCGTTCCTCTCGGTTAGGCTTGCAGAAAAGGAACATAGGTTCCACAAGCACCGCGTCAGTAAAACAGAAAAATTCAAAAGTAAATTAAGGCGGGGTTGAATGACCCGGTCTTTTATCAAAGAACCAAATGGATCACGATCCACGGTGGAGGTTTTTGGGACCTTGGGATTGAAAAGGGCGGCAAGATCCAGGGCGAAGCGCCGGAGGCGTCCAGGATGGTCCTGGAGCGCCTTATATCCCACATCACGAGCAAAACATCAACAAATCTTTGCGGTATCTCCGGCTTGTCATGGCGAACATTGGAGACTGGATAGTGAACCATTCAGTCGCCAATCGAAAAGGTCTGATGATCGAAGCGCGGCATAAACGCAGAAGCGCGGGATAAGTGCGGTAGCCACTTTTCATTTTTTTGGAAAAATATCCGAGCAAGCAATAACATTTTGTATTGATTACAAGTTCCATCAGGTGCGGGGAAGCCCATTTTTCAAATCTTGTGCATCAGCTGGAATAGTGGTTTGATTTCAAGGGTTACATCGTGTTGGTTGTTTCGATGAACCTGTAATGCAGAAATCCCAATCCTGAATACCCAGGAGGGTGAATGGAAGAACTCGGACCGATAGAACCGGTACGACACAAAGGAGACGAACCCTTTCACGATCAGGGCAGTCCTCTGGGCTTTGCCAGCCAAACACCATGTCCATACCGAAACGAAAAACTTCACAGGCCCGCCGGGACAAGCGCCGCTCGCACCACGCGCTTGACGCCCCCGGCATGAACCGCTGCCCGCAGTGCCACAGTCCCAAGCTGCCTCACCGGGTATGCCCGCGGCACCTACAAGGGCCGCGAAGTCATCGCCTTCGAGGAATAGAACCGCGCGAGCTGCGGGCGAGCAGCTCCCGCGCTGGTTCATTCGGGTTAAAAGCGGGTATCAATTGTCATCCGGAGGCCGGAGCAAGCGGCTTTAACCGGGACCGGATGGCTTGATGGACTGGATCCCTAAAACGACAGCCCGACTCTCACGCCCGGCCGATGGCCGCGACTAGGTCCAGGAACACCCGGACCGGGGGGCGACTGGCTCCTCTTTTCTTTCCCACTTCCGTTGCTGTGATCGGCGCCGCCCGCGAGCCGGGCAAGGTCGGGCATACCGTACTCGATAACATCCTCAAAGGCGGCTACCAGGGCAAGGTCCTGCCCGTGAACCCCAAGGCCGACGAGATCGCGGGCCTCAAGTGCTATCCCAGCATCACCACCGCCAGCGAGGCCGCCGGCACGGTGGAGCTGGCGGTGATAGTCATCCCGGCGCCGCTGGTTCCCGGCGTCATGGATGAATGCGGCGCGGCCGGGGTGCGCGCCGCCATCGTCATCAGCGCCGGCTTCCGCGAGTCCGGCCGCGAGGGGTTCCTGCTTGAGCAACGGCTGGTGGAAACCGCCCGGCGCCATCGGATGCCGCTCCTGGGGCCCAACTGCCTGGGGCTGATCACCGGCGAGAACCGGCTCAACGCCACCTTCGCGCGCCTGATGCCGCTGCCGGGCAAAGTGGCGCTCATGTCCCAGTCGGGAGCGCTATGTACCTCCATCCTCGACTGGTCGGTAAAGGAGCTGATCGGTTTCTCACGCTTCGTCAGTTTTGGCAATAAGGCCGACGTGAACGAGAGCGACCTCTTGCGCGACTGGCGCGCCGACAGCCGCGTGGGCGTCGTCTGCGCCTACCTGGAACAGGTCAGCGACGGCCAGCGCTTCCTCACCGAGGCGCGGTTCACCTCGCGCAAGAAGCCGCTCATCATCCTCAAGGCCGGCGTCACCGATGCCGGCGCCCGCGCCGCCTCATCGCACACCGGGTCGCTGGCAGGCTCCGAGCGGGCCTACGCCGCCGCGGTCGAGCAGACCAACTCGCTGCCGGCGCGCTCGATGGAAGATTTCTTCGACCTCATCAGCCTCACGTCGCTCACGGCGCTGCCGGGGAAGGGCGGTGTGGCCATCCTGACCAACGCCGGCGGCCCCGGCATCCTTACCGCCGACGCCTGCGAGAAGGAAGGGCTGCGGCTGGCCGCCTTCTCCCAGAATACAATCTCGCGGATTGCCAGGGCGGTGCCGGGCGCGGGCAACCTCTACAACCCTGTTGACATTCTGGGTGATGCGGAAAGCAGCCGCTACCGCGACGCCCTCAGGATTCTGGCCGCCGACCGCGACGTGGCGTCGATCATCGTCATCCTCACCCCGCAGGCGGTCACCGACATCGAGGGCACGGCGCGGGTCATCGTCGAGCAGGCCGTGGCCACCCGCAAGCCTGTAGTCGGCTGCTTCATCGGTGAGGAAGACATCGAGGTCGGGGTGGAGGCGCTCAGGCGGGGCGGCGTCCCCAACTTCCGTTTTCCGGAACGCGCGGTGGCAGCGCTCGCCAAGGTGCACCGCTACGCGGAGCGACGCCGCGAAGAAAAAGTTTTCGAGCCCGTCAGTTTCAGGGTGAAGAAGGAACGGGTGGCCACGGCGCTCGATTTCAGCCGCGGCGGCGGTTATCTTCACATTGGCGGCTTCCAGGCTCTCGACGTGCTCAGGTATTACGGGCTCAAGGTGCCCAAGGGCCGGCTGGCCAAGTCGCCCGACGCCGCGGCCGCCATCGCCGCCGCCATCGGTTTCCCGGTGGTGATGAAGGTGGTGTCGCCCAACATCATGCACAAGAGCGACTTGGGCGGTATCCGGGTGGGCGTGGCCGATGCGGAAGGCGCCCGCGAGGCCTTCGAAGATATCCAGGCCGCCGTGCGCGGCAACATGCCCGACGCGCTCTTCTTGGGCGTAGCTGTGCAGGAACAGGTTGCCGACGCTCGCGAGGTCATCATCGGCGCCGCGCGCGACCCGCAGTTCGGGCCGCTTTTGATGTTCGGCCTGGGCGGCATCTACGTGGAAGTGCTCAAGGACGTCTCGTTCCGTATCGCGCCCATCTCCCGGAACGACGCCAAAAAGATGATGTACGAAGTCAAGTCGTACCCGCTGCTCACCGGCGCCCGGGGCGAGCAACCGGCCGACACCGACGCCATCGTCGACGCCCTCCTGCGCTGCTCGCAGCTGGTCACAGATTTCCCCGGCATCCTGGAGATGGACCTGAACCCGCTGCTGGTAAAGCCCCGTGGTCAGGGCGCCTACGTCGCCGACGCAAGGATGGTGATCACGCCATGAGAAACACGGTTCCTGTTTTTGGAAGTGATGGCTTTATTCCAGCCACCCAAGTTGAGTACAAGTTAAAGTCCGTAAAATATCAACTAGAAACTAGAAACTAGAAACTTGAAACCTTCTTCTCCAAGGAGTTGATCTGACATGAGCGCCAGAAGACGAGGACCGCTGAAGCCCATCTACGTCACCGCCACCGCGGAGCACGCCGGCAAGAGCGCCATCTCGCTGGGGCTGTGCCTGGCGTTGCGCGAGCGTGGCTACAACGTCGGCTATTTCAAGCCGGTGGGGGTGCCGGCCCGCCACGTCGACCACATCATCGCCGACGCCGACGCGCTCCAGGCCCAGGAGGTGCTGGGGCTGCCCGACGCGATCACCGACCTGTGCCCGGTGGTCTTGAGCGCCCAGATGGTCGACGACGTGGTGGGCGGCAAGAAGATCGATCCGCTCAAACCGATCCAGAAAGCCTACGCGCGCGTGTCGGAGGGCCGCGACATCGTCATCGTCGAGGGCCTGGGACAGCTGATCCGCGGCTCCTTCCTGGGCGCGAGCGGCTACAAGCTGGTCTCGATGCTCGACGCGGGCACGCTGCTGCTGGCCAAGTACGGCGGCACCGTGATGCTCGACCGCATCCTGGCGGGCCAGAAATGGCTCGACGGGAGCCTGCTGGGTGTCATCTTCAACTTCGTCCCCCGCGGCCGCCTCGACCAGGTGACCGGCCAGTACCGCGAGTTCCTGAACCGGAAGCACATCAAAGTCTACGGAGTCATCAAAGGGAACCCGAAGCTCTCCGCGGTTACGGTGCAGTCGATCGGCCGTCATTTGAAGGCGGAAGTGCTGAGCGCCGAGGACCACGTCAACCGGCTGGTGGAGTCGGTGCTGATCGGCGCCATGAACCAGGAGCACGCGCTGCGCTATTTCCAGCGGGTCGCGGGCAAGGTCGTGGTCACCGGCGGCGACCGGTCCGACATCATACTGGCCGCCCTGGAGACGCCCACGGTAGCGGTGGTCCTTACCGGCAACTTCCGTCCCTCGCCCTCGGTGCTGGCCCGCGCTGAAGAGAAGGAGATACCGCTGCTGCTCACCGGCGCCGATACATTGTCCGCCATCAACGAGCTGCAGGAACTCTTCGGCCGCTTTCGCGTACGCGAGCCCAGCAAGATCAAGCTGATCACAAGCCTTATCGAGGAACACGTGGACCTCGACGGGCTGGTGCGGAACCTGGGGAAGAAATAACCAACTACCTATTTCGGTTTGCAAAATGTTTGCAGAAACGGGACTTAATGTTGCCGAAGGTGGGAATCGAACCCACACGGGGGGTGAGCCCGCGGGGGGTGACCCCCACCGGATTTTGATGTAATGGACTCCTCCCTCTCATCGGCGGCATCAATGTGCCAAAGTGGTGATTACATCCACTTATCGGCGAGG
>JAENWV010000089.1 GCA_016650015.1 Thermoleophilia bacterium
AAAGCGCTGCAGCGTACCTTCTACGAAAGCGGCATGAACACTAACGTGATTGAGGAAACTATCCGTTCGTCCATGCGCGCCATGACCATGATCCAAAACCTTTTGACCGGTTTCATGGGACTGGGACTTATTGTAGGCATCGCGGCCCTGGGTGTGATCGCCGCCCGGGCGGTGGTGGAGCGGCGCCAGCAGATCGGCATGCTGCGGGCCATCGGCTTCCGCCGGGGCATGGTACAGAAGGCCTTCCTGCTGGAGTCTTCCTTCGTGGCCATCCTCGGCATAACCATCGGCTCGGTCCTGGGCCTGACCCTCTGCTACTCGGTGATGACCTTCATCGCCAAGGATATGCCGGGCCTGACCTACAAGATCCCCTGGTTCAACACGATCTTCATCGGCGTCCTGGCCTATGCGGCCTCATTGCTTACCACCTACCTGCCGGCGCGCCAGGCATCGAGGGTTTACCCGGCGGAGGCGTTGCGGTACGAGTAGCTGATCCCGGATACCGTTCAAAACGCCACGCAATGCGTGGCGTTTTTTTTGGCTGCGGCACACCACGATATTTGATGAACAGGGACTGAGGTTATTATTCAGGTTAGGACTTATATCAACTTGGGAACCTTATTAGCGCCCTAATTTCCGGTATTTGGAGAATAGCAGATGGACTATCCGAACCAGGGAACCGTTGTTTCCGTGCGCGGCAGCGTCGTCGACGTGCTTTTCCCGCGCAAGCTGCCGGCGATCAACAACGAACTCCGGGCCGGCGATAGCGGTGAGGTTGTGATCGAGGTCGGCACCCAGCTCAACGCCCAGGTGGTCCGCGGGATCGCCCTCACTCCGGCCCGGGGCCTGGCCCGCGGCGCCACGGTTCTGGACACCGGTCGCACGCTGCAGGTCCCCGTGGGCAGGGAACTGCTGGGACGCGCCTTCGACGTCTTCGGCAAGGCCATCGACAAGAAGGCGGAACCCGCGGGCGTCGAATGGCGCTCCATACATGGCGAGCCGGTGCCGCTGGCCCGGCAGTCGGCCAAGTCAGAGATCTTCGCCACCGGCATCAAGGTCATCGACGTACTTTCGCCGCTGGAACTTGGTGGCAAGGCCGGTCTCTTTGGGGGCGCCGGCGTCGGCAAGACCGTGCTGATCATGGAGATGATCCACAACATGGCCGGCCGCCACGAGGGCGTCAGCGTTTTTTGCGGCATCGGTGAGCGCTCCCGCGAGGGCGAGGAACTCTATCGCGAGATCCGCAAAGCCGGCGTCCTCGACAACGCCGTGCTCATCTTCAGCCAGATGAACGAGCAGCCCGGAGCGCGCTTCCGGGTCGGACACGCGGCGCTGACCATGGCCGAATATTTCCGGGATGATTCCCGCCAGGACGTGCTGCTGCTCATCGACAACATCTTCCGCTTCATCCAGGCCGGCGCCGAGGTGTCGGGCCTGATGGGACAGATGCCCTCACGCGTGGGCTACCAGCCCACCCTGGCCACGGAGCTGGCGGAGCTGGAGGAAAGGATCTGTAGTACGTCAACCGGCGCCATCACTTCCATCCAGGCGGTTTATGTTCCCGCGGACGACTTTACCGACCCGGCGGCCTCCCACACCTTCGGCCACCTTTCGTCGTCGATCGTTCTTTCACGCCAGCGGGCCAGCCAGGGGTTCTATCCAGCCGTCGACCCGCTGCAGTCCCACTCGAAAATGCTGAACCCTACTGTCGTTTCGGAGAAACATTATCGCGTGGCGCAGGAGATCAGGCGCACGCTGGCCGAGTACGAAGAGCTCAAGGACATCATTTCCATGCTCGGGCTCGAGGAGCTTTCCCAGGAGAACCAGCGCACCGTGCACCGCGCCCGGCGGCTGGAGCGCTTCCTGACCCAGCCGTTCTTCATGACCGAGCAGTTCACCGGGCTCGAGGGCAGATTCGCGGAGCTGGACGAAACCCTCGATGGCTGTGAGCGGATCCTGAACGACGAGTTCTCGGGTCATCCCGAGCAGGCGCTCTACATGATAGGAAATATCGATGAAGCGAAAATACCCCATGACGCGGCTCGCGCGGAACAGGCCTGACATTTTACGAATTTGACAGAAAGGTACGTTCATGAGACTCAAGGTTATGGCGCCGGCAAAAGTAGTGATCGACCTGGAGGTGGACAAAGTGGTGGCCAGGAGCCCGGACGGTTATTTCTGCCTGCTGCCGCACCATGTGGACTTCGTCTCCGGCCTGGCGCCGGGCATCCTGACTTACGAAGACGAGGGCGGACGCAAGAACTCGCTGGCAATCGACGAGGGTGTCCTGGCCAAATGTTGTGACGAGGTGCTGGTGGCGACACGCAACGCCATCGGCGGTGGCGGCGGCCGAGAGCCGCAGCGTGGCCAGGTAGACCGGATCCTCGACATCGGCGAGGACGAAAAAAAGTGCCGCGAAGTCATCGCGAAGCTGGAAGCCGAATGCACCAGGCAACTGCTGAATGAGGAAGACAATGGCTGACCAATCACCGGATTACGGCAAAAAAGGCGGCGAGCTGGAGGATAGGCGCCACGGGGATCGGCGGCTCGAGGATCGGCGGCTCGGGGAACGCCGGCAAAGAGATCGGCGGCAGAAGGACGGGCAGCCGGAAAACGACGCCCGACAGCGCGACAATAGCCGCTTCTGGTATGACTTTATGCGATTCAACCTGACCGGCTGGTCGGTGGTAATCCCCACCCTCGTCGGGCTGGCGCTGGGCAACTGGATCGACCAGAGAAACCCGGGTGGTTTTTCCTGGACCCTGACCCTGATGACCGCCGGCCTTTTTCTCGGCTGCCTGAACGCCTGGTACTGGATACGCCACCACGATCACAACGGGAGGAACAAGTGAGCGCGCTGACCAATATATTGATACCGGCAATAGCAGGACTGGTGCTGGGAACCATGTACTTCGGCGGCCTTTGGCTGACGCTGCGCCGCCTGGCCCGTTCCCACCAGCCCGCCTTTCTCGCCTTCGGCAGCTATTTCGGGCGGTTGGCCGCCTGTCTCGCCGGCTTCTATCTTATCTCGAGAGTGGCCGGCCTGCCGGGTCTACTCGTCTGCCTGGCCGCGTTCATCATCGCGCGTATGGTACTGGTCCGACGCTGGGGAAAGCCAGAGCTGAAATTCTAGGGGTTGACAATGATTAATACTCGTCACATATTCGGAAGCGCCGATCGGGTGACATTATGGAAATAAGCCCCGACACGAAGATCATCTGGAGCTGGGGGTTCGTCAACCTCAACCTGACCATTATCTTCACTTGGGCGATCATGGCCATGATCGTGCTCACCGCCTGGATGGCCACGCGCAAACTCGTGGTCCACCCGCCGCTCTCCCGCTGGCAAAATATTTTCGAGGCCATCGTGACGATAATGCGCAATCATATCCGCGAAATCATCGGGCCTGATATCAGCCGTTATATGCCCTTCGTAGGCACGCTGTATCTGTTTATCGCAGTTTCGAACCTGCTGATCGTTATTCCTGAATACCGCCCGCCGACCGGTTCGCTCTCAACAACCGCGGCTCTGGCGCTCTGCGTCTTTTTCGCGGTCCCCATCTACAGCATCGCGGCCCAGGGGGTCGGCGGCTATCTCAAGCATTACATCGAGCCGTCGCCAATCATGCTGCCCATGCATATCATGGGAGATCTCACGCGCACCTTGACCCTGGCAGTCCGTCTCTTCGGCAGCATTATGAGCGAGTCGATGATCGCCGGCGCCCTGTTGGCCATCATCCCCTTCTTCCTGCCCGTGGTGATGAAGCTTTTCGGGCTGCTGATCGGGCAGATCCAGGCTTACATTTTCGCCGTGCTGGCGTCCATTTACATAGCCTCGGCGGCAAGCTCCGACCGGGGTCGCAAACAGGAGGAAATCCCGATGGCTTATCGTGGCGGCGGCCACGTGCTTGGCAAATAACTGATCCCTGGACAAGGAGGAAAAATGGACAGCACGACCATCATCGGCCTGGGGTCGATGGCAATGGCTGGTTTGACGATGGCGATCGGATCGATCGCGCCGGCGCTCGCCGAGGGGCGGGCGGTTTCACGGGCGCTTCAATCCATCGCCCAGCAGCCGGACGAAGCGGACATCCTGTCGCGCATCCTGTTCGTGGGCCTGGCGATGATCGAGTCCATCGCCATTTACTGCTTCGTCATCTCCATCATCCTGATCTTTGTCAATCCGTTCTGGGAAAAGATGTCGGCGGGAGGCTAGCCAGTTGAAAATCGACCTGTTCACGCTGTTCGCCCAAATAGTCAATTTTCTGATCCTGATGTTGCTGCTGAAGCGTTTTCTCTACCGGCCCATCGTCAGGACCATGGACGAACGCGAGCGCCACATCAGCGCCAGTCTCGAGGAAGCCGAGCAGAAGGAGAGCGAAGCCCGGCGCGAGGCCGCGGTCTGCCATGCCGAACGCCAGGAAATCGAGGACAAGCGCGGTGAAATGCTCTCGATGGCCCAGGAGGCGGCGGAAACCTGGCGGCGCGATCTGATCCAGCAGGCGCGTGAAGAGGTCGAGGAGCGGCAGCTACGCTGGCGCCAGGCGATCGAGCGGGAAAAGGAGTCTTTCCTGCGTGACCTGCGCCAGCGCGCCGGTGCCCAGGTCTACGAGATCGCGCGCCGGGCGCTTGCCGACCTGGCCACGGTAGAGCTGGAGCGTCACATCATCAACACCTTTCTCGCGCGCCTGCCCGGCCTGGAAAAACCCGGTGCCGACGCGTTCCGGACGCCGGGAATGGAGACCGCGGCGATTGCTGGCCGGCAGGGAGGGACTCAGCGGCCGGAAGCCGTGATCTGCACCGCCTTCGCCATCGATGAGGAGACGCGCGAGCGGATCGAAAAAGCAGTCCGGGAGCGCCTGGCGGGAGACTTCGATCTGCGCTTCGAGGAATCGCCCGACCTGATCTGCGGTATCGAGCTGCGGGCCGGCGGCCAGGCCGCCGCCTGGAGCCTGCGCGACTATCTGGAGACTTTGGACGAGAAGATGTCGCTGGCCTTCGCGGTCAAAACAGAAGAGTAGGTTTCGATTCATGGAGTTACTCGCTAAGGAAGCTTGTGAATAAAAAAGAAGACCTGGAAGATTTTCGCAAGGTGATCGACGAGACCGCGGTCACCATCGACAGTGTGCTCGCCGGCCAGGAGACCGAACTCGAGTTTCACGAGTCGGGCACCGTCTGTTTTGTTGGCAAGGGCATCGTCCGCATCAAGGGTCTGCCCAACGTGCGATCCGAGGAGCTGGTCCGTTTCCCGGGGGGCAAACTCGGCATCGCGCTCAACCTGGAGCCCGACGAGGTTGCGGTCATCCTGCTGGACAAGCGCTCCGGCATCGAAGCCGGCCAGACGGTAAGCCGCACTGGCCGCGTCGTCGACGTCCCCTTGAGTGACGGCCTGCTGGGCAGGGTCGTCGACGCCAAGGGCATGCCGCTGGACGGAGGCGGCGCCATCCCGGAGAGTAAACGCCTCCCGATCGAACGGCCGGCGCCTTCGATCATGGATCGCTTGCCGGTGACCGTGCCGCTGCAAACGGGCATCCAGGTGATCGATGCGCTGATCCCCATCGGACGCGGCCAGCGGGAGCTGATCATCGGCGACCGCCACACCGGCAAGACCGCCATCGCCGTGGACACTATCATCAACCAGTTTGATAAGGATGTTATTTGTGTTTACTGCGCCATCGAGCAGCGCGGCTCGGCGGTGGCGGGGGTCATCGATAACCTGCGTCGCCACGGAGTGATGGAGAAATGTATCGTCGTCGTGGCCTCGGGCGATGACCCACTGGGCGTCAGGTTCACCGCCCCTTATGCGGCGACCTCCATGGCGGAATATTTCATGGAACAGGGACGCGATGTGCTGATCGTCTACGACGACCTGACCAAGCACGCGCGGGCATACCGCGAGCTGTCATTGCTGCTTCGGCGCCCGCCGGCGCGAGAGGCCTACCCCGGCGACATCTTCTACATCCACTCGCGGCTGCTGGAGCGTTCAACCAGACTGACCGAAGAGCTCGGCGGCGGTTCGCTGACGGCGCTGCCCATCGTCGAGACCGAAGCGCAGAACCTGTCCGCCTACATACCGACTAACCTGATCTCGATTACCGACGGCCAGGTCTACCTTTCACCCAAGCTTTTCCAGGAAGGGGTCATGCCGGCGGTCGATGTGGGCCGGTCGGTATCCCGCGTCGGCGGCAAGGCCCAGCGGCCGGCATACAAAGCGGTGGCCGGCGACCTGCGGCTTTCCTATTCGCAGTTTGAGGAGCTGGAGACATTCTCGCGCTTCGGCACCAACCTCGAGGAGGAAACGCGGCAGGCGCTCGAACGAGGCCGCCGCGTCAGGGAGACCCTGAAACAGGCCCAGTTCAGGACGAGAACTGTTCCCGAGCAGATCGCGGTGCTGCTGGGCGTGACCAGGGGTTATTTCGACGGTCTGCGGATCCCCGAAATCACGGCGGCAAAGCGACAGGTGGAGAAGGAAATCGAGAACCATCTGCCAGAGCTCTGCCGTGACATACTTGCGGGGAAAGAGCTGACCGAACAGGACCTCCAGGCGATCAGCGAGCGTATAGGAAATGCCCTTGACCTGGGCGTGTTCGGAGATGCCACCGAGGCCGGCGAAAGTAAGGCAGCCGGCAGGGGCGCCAGCGGAAATTTAAACGAGGAAAATGATGCAGACGCTTGATGAGCTCCGGCGGCGTATAGACAACGCGGATGACATGCAGTCTGTTGTTTCATCGATGAAGGTACTGGCGGTGGTCAGCATCCGCCAATTCGAAAAAGCGCTGGTTTCATTGAACGCTTACAATCGCGTGGTTGAACTC
>JAENWV010000079.1 GCA_016650015.1 Thermoleophilia bacterium
TGTTGATTTGAAAATAAATGTCCGTAAGTTTATCCATTCCTCTCCGTCATACGGTTAGAGGAGGAAGAGATGCCTGACATGGAACTTTCCGACAGCGAGCTGGCCACATTGGCTGGCAGGGGTGACACGGATGCCTACCGCCCTGGGCGAAAGGGACATCCAGAATTTCTCCGACTACCTCTACCGTATCGCCAGGAACCTGGCTTGCGACGAAATGCGCCGCCGCGCCCGTTTTGCGGATGTCGACGAAGAGATGCTGGTTCCTGAGGATCCCAACATCTATGCCGATCCGCAGCGGGCCCTGCTCCTTGGTGAGCAGCTGGAGGCGGTTCGACGGGCGGCTGGGAGGCTCAATGATAACCAGCGGGCAGCCCTGATTCTGAGGGAGCTGGAGGAACTGGATTATGACCAGATGTCCGCTGTCCTCGAATCCAACCGAAATGCGGTTGGAGCGCTTGTCTCCCGGGCACGCCTCAAGTTCAGAGAGGAGCCAGGATGGCTCAAATCTCGACAGAACAGTATCCGCTCGAGTGCGAGGACGTCATCGCCCTGTTGTCACCTTAAATCGATGGTGAGCTGGGGGATGATGGGAAAGGAAGGGTGGAAGGCCACCTGGAGGATTGCACCTTCTGTCTTGCCGCGTTTGGGGAGATGCGCGACGCCTCACGCTCTTTCAGGATGTTTATACCGGTTATTCCGCCGGCGGGTATATAGCCCAGGCTGTAACCGGCCGGCTGGCAGAACTGGCTTCTGGTGGCGCGGGGGATGCCGGTAACGGCGAGATTCAATTCGGAGATGGTGAAACAGGCGCAAGACCGCCATCCGGGGCAGATGAAACTTCAACTTACAGGGCTTCTATCGGTGAAGACGGGTCCGGGCCTGACGCCACTCGCGTCCATAAGGGCGAGCAAAACGGCGGCTCCAGAATCGCGCATCCGGCGCGGAGCAAGGTTTTCTGGATAAGTATGGCGGCCTGACTCTCCCCACGGAACAGGTTTCAAAAATTGGCGTTGTATCAGCGTCCGCCAGCCCGAACCCCGTATACCTGACAAGAACAATCAGATATAAGGCCGAGATTTCCGGACAACTACACTTTGACCAGTCACTGGCGCCCGGAGCTCCATCTGACGAATGGAGAGTCGCAAATAGATTTCCGGGAAGACAGATCCAGCGGTTGCCGACAAGAAGATCAGGCAGGATTAAACAGGTTTTTGTCCGGCGGTATTATTCTGAAACATCTTGACTACGAGAAGCGCGATGTCGTCGCGCAATTCGCCGCCGGAATAATCCACCGCAGCCTCGATCAGCTTGTCTACAACACTTTGCGCCGGAAGATTTCCACACCTGGCCAGTTCGGTGTTCAGCCGGTCCTGACCATAAGGCTCACCGTGCACGGGGCGGGCTTCAATCAGGCCATCGGTGTACATCAGGACCGAGGAATCTCCACTCAGGGTTTCCTGCGAAGATTGGAAAGAGTATTCCGGCAGCACTCCGAGGGGTACGGCCGCGTGAGAGGGCAGCGGGCTTACCTTGCCGTCACGGTATACTATAGCTGGCGGGTGCCCGGCGGAAGAATAGGTGATTGTCTGCTTGTCGGGTTCGATCAGCGCCAGCCCCATGGTCACGAACTTGTCGATGGAAACCTGCTTGTAGACGGCGCTGTTCAGCCGTGTCAGGCAATCACCGGGATAGGTCCCCTCCTCAAGATAAGCTCTCAGCATGTATTTGATCATGGCGTTATATGTTGCGGCCTTCAGGCCCTTGCCACAGACATCGCCGACCGCGATGGCGATCCTGTTATCCGCCAGCTCGATGAAATCATAGAAATCCCCGCCGACTTTGCCGTATTGCCCTGATGATCGATAGATTAGTCCGACTTCCATGTCATCTCGTATCGGAACCTGGGGCAGCAGCGCTGACTGCAGCGTCTCGGCCACATTATGTTCCTTTTCAAAATTGTCAGCGCTGACCAGGGCGACTGAGCTTTGCGCAGCCAAAAGGGCGATGATCTCTTCATCCTGGCTGTTAAAATTTTCCGAACCTGCTTTGTTGCTGAGCATGAAATGGCCCATGATAGCGCCGCGAGTATCGCGCAGGGTGCCGATCATCAAACCGCGCAGCGACAGGTGCCCCTCGGGAAAAACCGGTTGACGCTGCAATTGTTCCAGCCGGTTGATCCTGGCAACGTCTTTATCCTGGTCAATGATCTGCGCGATTCGTTGGTGCAGCTTGGAAGAGTTCTCGATTACTTCGCATCTGCCATCATACCAGGGCGCATAATACATGGAGACCAGATCGGTCTTGCCCTCATTCACCAGGATCATCGCGCCTACCCCGGCGAGAGTGAGTTCAGCCGCACTTCTCAGCACCATCTTCAGAAGCCGGCGTTTGTCGGTCTCTTTGTTTAGAGAAAGCCCTATCTGATGCAGCACCGAAAGCTGGTTTACATGGCTCTGAATCTTGGCTCTGCCATCCTGTTCCTTCTGGAAAAGGATGGCATTCTCGATGGCGAACGAAACCGAAACCGCCAGCTTGCTGGCGAAATCCACCTGTTCGCCGCTGAAAGTGGAGGGCGCTTCATGGTGGTTGAATGTGATGACTCCCAGAAGCTTCTCCCTGGCGAGAAGAGGGACGGCCAGGAAAGAGCGAATGCTTGCACCGCCCAGATCTCCCTTGCCGCTGACTGGTGCACTGGCTTTGACATCACCGACGAATACCGGTTTCCTCTCTCTGGCGGCTATCACCATTGCCGGCGCTTCGGCGTCGGAATATCGCTCGCCTCTCATGTCTTCCGGCAGGCCGAAGTGTGCTTTTAGCGCCCACTGATCATCCTCCTGCAGAAAGATGGCCACCGATTCGCATTTCAGGGAATTGGCCGCCTCGTCAACAACGAGTTTCATGATCTCATCCAGATCCAGGGTCGAGTTCATCGCGGCATTAATGTCATTGAGAGAGGCGCTCAGCTTATCGATCTGCTTGCGCAGCGTTACATCGCGGGTGATCGAAGCCGCCATAAAGTCGCTGTACGTATTGATTGGAAAAGTTATAGTCTGAATATAGGCTTGGGTACCATCGGCGCGCCGGATCTCTGTATCGATCGGCGTGTTGACCCAGTAGGGTTTCTTGTTTTCAAGAAACTCGCTGATCATCTGCTTGAGTGTCTCGTAACTCTCGGGCATCCTGCGTTCCTCGAGTCCCAACTGGAACTGGATGTCCCAGAGCGGTTTCCCGAGGGCGTCCTGTCTTTTTATACCTGTGATTTTCTCCTGCCCCTGGTTCCACTCGATGATCGAACCGGCGCTGTCGATGATGACAATGCCATCAGCAGACTGTTCGACGAAACTGCGGAAGCGCTCCTCGCTCAGCTCCAGTGACTTGAAAGTCCTTTCGTTATAAAGGGTAGATGCTACCATGTCGCAAAAGGCTGACGCCAGCCGCAGGTCGTGTTCGACGAAACCGCCTGGCTTGTTGGCGATTCCCAGGATGCCGACAGTCTTGTCTTTTATCAAAAGTGGCGCGAAGAGGACATTGTCCAGAAGCACGTGGCCGTCCGGCATGAATTTAGCCCAATCGCTGTTCGTGAAATCGTTTTCATAGGCCGCGACGCCGCTCTGATAAATCTCGCCCCGTAATCCTCTGATAGGCATGGGAAGAGATTCATCCACTGAGCAGGGCAGTCCGCCCGAATCGAGGAACAGAACCTCGTTAGTGGACCCGTCGGCGCTCAAAAGCGCTACATAACCGCCGGCGGCGCCGATCAGATTTTTACAGATATCGAATATGGAACGGGCGGCCGCAGTAAAATCCTGGAATTCCAGAATGGCGCGGGAAGCGGCCAGAAGGGCGGCATTTTCGGCGGTGCGCTGCCGTGATTCCGCCAGGGCTTCCTCCAGCCGGGTCTCCCTTGATTTTATTTTGGTGATGTCACGGAAGATGCACTGGAAAACCGGGCGTTCGGAAAACACGATGGTCTTGGCAATTACCAGTACGTTAAGTATTTCCCCATTCTTGGTCCGGTGGAGAGTTTCGAAAGAATCAATTCCCTGCGAAAGTATCTTTTTAATGTGGGAGGCAACAGCTTCCGGCGCTTCAAATGCTTCGTAGTCGGAGATACGAAGACGCGCGAACTCGGACCGCCCGTATCCGAGCTGTTGGCAGGCTACATCGTTGAACTCGATCGGCAGCGTTGTTTCGGCATCGATGAGGAGCACGCCGTCCGGCAGCTGCTCAAAAAGAATGCGGTAAAGGTTATCGTCTTCGGATGGTTTTTCGCCGGCGAAGTGATTTTTCTTTCTGCCCCAGCTCACCATGTCACTTTCAGGGTTAGAGATTTGTAATAGCCGAGATGGCAGATACAAGTATACTTGTCAGCGTGAGTTAATCAATCATCCCGGCTGGTCGGAACACCATGAACTCGTCGCCGTGAATGAGCCTGGAAAAGGAAGATCTGGCCATGATTTCCAGCAAGAAGCAGATGGTGCAGACTAAAAGTAGCCGGTCACTATCATTTAGCTCACTCCCATGGAGCTCCTGCGGTAAACAAAACCCCTGCCGGTAAAGACAGGGGTTTTGTTTGCGTGCCCTTTCGGACTCGTGCCCTCCACAGGCATACTCGTTTGTAATCCGGTGTATTGCCCGGCGCGGTCTCTCAGACCGAGACTTCCAGGCTGTAGGTCCAGTCTCCGTGCAGGTTGCAGCGTTCGTAAGCCCTGAGGCTGCCGGAGCGATCGATCATTACTGAAAAACACGCTTTGGGGTAAGTATGGCCCGGGGTAAGGTCACAACGGGCGATGAACATGTCATCCAGATAGAGGTCGATGAATTCGATATGATGCCCGGGCTCACTCGGATGGCTTAACTGTTCACCCACCCAGACGGTGACCTCGAAAGGGTCGCCGGCTCTGGGGGTTCCATCGATGTGAATCATCGGCACGTGTTTCTTTTCGGCGTCACTCATGTTGGAAATGTCCTGTGCTTCCTGGATAGTCGTTGATTTGTGTGATGACATCTTAATACCTCCATCATCTGCGGTGATTACGGTCAGGTAATAAACGGTTACCCTATCCGGAAATCTTCTAAACAGCAGTCAGTGATCAGGGCCGGCTACCTGAATGACAGCTTCGCAGGTCATCAACAGGGTGGCCCAGAGAGCATCCAGCTGGAAGTGCCGGTTTGCCGTCTCGTCAAGGAGTAGTTGCGCCCGCGCGGGGAATTCCAGGTCGCCGACCCAGAGAATGACAGCCACCGGAAGCCGCGGGAACGTCGGTATTGTAACGGCGGCATCTCCATGTTCGTCCGGTCTGCCGCCCAGTTCCTTTCCTGCTTCGAGGAGGTGTTTCGGGTTAGATCCGAAATGGTGCGCAACCACCTCCGTTGGGAGATCGTGCGGGCTCTTGAAGAATGCGGCTCCGTGAGGCAGCGATTGGGGCGCGATCAGCTTGCCTGTTGGCTCGGCCTCGGTGCAGGAAACCAGGTATAGAGGTACTAGCAGGCCGAAATGCGTTGATTCCTCGTGATGGAAGTGATGGTATTGGCCTATTTCGCGGATCTCTCGCTCGCGGACGTTTACCAAACAGGGTTCTCCGAACACGAGGACAACGAACACATCTTCCTCATCCCAGTATTCAACCCCACAGCGCTCTGCTACCTCATAGGGGTCGAGTGCTTCGAGCTTTTGCCACGCTTCTTCTTCGCCGGTCAGCATGGCCACATTCTACACCTGTGCCACTTTTGAGATATAGTTCTAATCTTCCTGGTCCCGCCTGCGTTGATCCAGCTCACGCAACTGGTCGAGGATTCTTTGTCGTTCGCTACGGTCATCCAGCTGATCACCGCCAACAACACCAGCACCTCTTTTGTGGGCTGCGTCCTGAGGATGCTCCTGGTAGCCATGTTGCAGGCTCTGGGCAGCACGATTCCTTTTCTTGCCTGATCCTTTACCGCTCATGAAGTACCTCCCGGGAATTCGCCTTGGCATTATAGTCTCTATTTTAGTCTTCCCGGTTTGTGGCCGCTCTACCAGCCCTTGACGAAGTGGATGAATGAATCCACTTTGCCATCGAGCTGATCCAGGTCGTTCTGGGACTGCTGGATCTTTAGCTGTAGTTGACGCCGCCAGTATTCAACGAACTTGCGGAAATCGGGCAGGTCTATGGCGATATCGTGCATCAGGCTGCCGTCCAACTGGATATTTTCCTCGTCCATGAAGGCAAAAATTTCCTCGGCGCGTATATCGAACTCTTTGCATATGGCATCGATCTTGATCTGCATCATGGATCGATTATATTAGGGCGGGCAATCGAATAAAAGCGGAGAAAACGAGGATCTACTATATTGGGGGGTAACGGTACTTGAGATACTAGTATGACTGGCCGTTGACGCGCAGCTGCTCAACGTAGATGATCTCGCAGGCGCCTTCACCCTGGTCGGTGCGGGTTTTACTCGTATTGACCGTCAATACGCGGTTATCGTTTAGTGACATTCTGATGTCGACCAGGCGGCCGTCTATGCGAACCATGTCACCGGCTTTGATGTTTTTCATAGCCCTGGCGATCCGGTCGGTGGAGGGAATCAGGTGGTCGTTGCTTACATGTCCGATGACGTAGCTGGTGCTCAGGTTGACACTATTGGCGCTACCAAGTGAACCGGAAACCTGGCTGCGGCGGTCGCCCTGTTCCCAGTCGAGCTTGCTATCGACGTCATCGAGGGCCATGTCACCCCAGGCCAGCAGGAGGTCATACGGGACCAGATCGCCGATCGTGTCGTCATAAAACCTGGCGCTTTCGACCTTGGCGTTTATCGTGTAGGAGGTGTCGCTTGATAGACTGGCCGTTCCCCCTTGGACGGCAACGTTAGTCTTGAATAAAGAGGTTTCGTGCTGGACAGGTTCGTTGCCGGCATTTATTCCATAACTAATAGCGCTCTGGCTGGCATTTACTGTGAAATTACTGTTTTGAATACCGAACATGGCCGCCAGAGCCAGGGTCGCCAGAACTGTCATGAAAAGTGCCTCGAGCAGAATCTTTTGTGTCAGTGGCCTGGCCTGGCCATCGGCCGGATGCCGTAAGGGCAAACCGGGATCAGCTATGGCGGTTTGACTCACCTGGTGGGATGCATGTTGATGCTGCCGGTGGCATCGGGCGCAAA